>JBGTCM010000470.1:0-2724 GCA_041748795.1 Pyrinomonadaceae bacterium | reverse complement strand
GCGCTAACTGAAAAGTTCGGCAAGACCGCTTTGGACTGCAATGATTCACCCGGTTTTGTTTCCAACCGTGTGCTCATGCCGATGATCAATGAGGCGATCTTCACGCTTTACGAGGGAGTGGCTACGCGTGAAAGTATTGACGGAATCATGAAGTTGGGGATGAACCATCCGATGGGGCCATTGCAGCTGGCGGACTTCATTGGCCTGGATGTCTGTCTGGCAATACTCACTGTGTTGTACGATGGTTTCGGAGATCCGAAGTATCGCGCTTGCCCTCTGCTCCAGCGTTACGTTGACGCGGGTTGGCTGGGAAAGAAAACGGGGCGGGGGTTTTATGAATACTCGTAACGCGCGGCTCTGCCGCAGCACAGTGCGGAAAGGCTCAGCCTTTCCGCGACAGTTTATTAGGCTCCTTTCCTGAGGCTGAGCCTCAGGAAAGAAGAGGGAGGGCGGCGTACGGAAAGCCATAGGCTTTCCGCACTGTGCGGCGGCAAGCCGCAGCGGAAACGACCCAACCTAACGTTGCTTTTCAACTGACTACGGACTACTGACAACTGACAAAACAAATGCCACAGGTCGTGCACTATTGCCAAAAGTGTCTAGCAGCTAATTCGCTGGGCCAGGAATTCTGTACCCGGTGCGGCACGCGGCTGATGATCATCGTGGAGCCGGCCGCCGGACGCTTTGAAACTACAGACGACACTGCGCTGAGCGAAGAACATCTGCTGGAACGAATCTCCGCGCTCGAGAACCGGCAAGCGCGCCTGACAGAAAAACTCGAACGCGCTCTTGACCTGTTACTTCGCCAGGTACAGAACGCACATTTCGATCGCGGCCTGGTGAAAGCCCTGGTTGGTCTATTGACTGACGATGGAGTTATTCAGAACGACCAGCTTGAGCGTCTTTGGATTGAGCGGTGTCAGAAAGACGCGGAAGAGCAATTGGAGACCGAGCGGCGAGAGGAACTGCGTCTGAAGATTCTCGCCAGTTATAAAGGTCCAGAGCGAGCTGCGTTCGAGCAGTGCATCAACGAGGGTTTTCTGTTTATCGAAGATGCCCAGCTCAGTCGCGGCATCCGTTCGTTGCAGCGGGCCGCCGAGATGCCCGCTCCAAACGCGCCTTTGCTTTACTTCGTCGGCGAACATTTCTTCAGAAAGGGAAAGACCGGCAGAGCGCGCGATTATCTTTCTCGTGCACACTCTATTTCACCAGGCGATAGACGAGTCTCTTTGTTGCTGGGTTTGGCCTGTGCCGACGAAGGCGAGACGGAACAGGCAAAACAACTCTTGAGCACGGCAGCGCGCCTTGGCGGTTCTTCGTTTGCCGCGCACTACGGATTGGGCCGGTTGTTTGTGGCCGAAGAAAAATGGCGGATGGCACTACAGGAATTCAAGTTGGCACTTGCCAGCAAGGCTTCCCCAGAGGCCCATTACGTGCTCGGTTGTTTTTACTACCAACTTAGCCGTGATGTTCTGGCCGCTCGTCACCTGCGTAAGGCGCTTGAGATGGACGAAGACTACGGCGAGGCTTTCTATGTTCTGGCGTTGATTTCCGAGCGCGCAGGGCGGAAAGAGTTGGCTGAGGAATACTTTGCCAAAGCCGGCACAAAGGCTTCCCGTAAAGTGAGTACACCTGCCAAAAGCAAAGGACAAAAAGCGGGTACCGTCGTCGAGGCTCCGCTTTTCCGTTTGTCGCCGGGGAGTTCGCAAAAGCTGATCACGGGTGGCGATAGGCGCCTGGCTGAGGCGCTTCGCCAGGACGCGTTAAACGCCTACGACGCGGCGGATTTCGAGCGGCGGTAGGTGTTGATTGTAGGGGCGGCAGTCCGTGGCCGCCCCCCGTGACAACGATGCGGGCGGGAGCGCAACGGCGCCCGGTAGACGCAGGATCCCTGAAGACGAACGAAGGGGCGGCCACAGAGTGCCGCCCCTACAATGTTCGGCCGCGTTGACAGTGGGCGGCCTGTCATTATAATGACCTTTTGCGCATTAGCACCGGATTTGAGCTATTCGCAGTAGGTGGTTGGCAGTGCGAATTGAACTCGGAAGTTTGGAAAACGGCAAGGGCGGCTTTTCCCACAGTTATGCTGAGGGAGAGTTGGTTCTGGAAGATGACCGTGTGCGTGGAGTCACTCCACCTGAGGTATCCGGGCAAATCCGCACGGAAGAGCGCAGCGTCAAGGTGAATGGACGGGTTTTGGGCCGAGTACAGGTCGAATGCGACCGTTGTTTAAAGCCAGTAGAGTTGCCTGTCGATTCCCGGTTCAAGCTCGAGTATGTCACGGCAGATGAATACAAATCTCAGCAGGATGCCGAGTTATCTGTTGAGGATCTGGATTTGACGGTGTTTGACGGTGATATGATCGACGTAGACGCGCTCGTAGCCGAAGAGCTGCTTCTCGCCGTACCGGACCACCTTTTGTGTAAAGAGGACTGCAAAGGTATGTGTCCCGTTTGTGGCAAAGACCGAAACGCTGCCGACTGTGGATGTAATACCGCGGAAGTAGATCCCCGCTGGGCGGGGTTGAAGGAGTTAGTGAATCGTAAATCGTGAATTGTAAATCGTAGTTAGTAAGCGGAGTTCTGACTATTTACGATTTATCATTCACCATTTACCAGTTGGAGTAATCATGCCAAATCCTAAAAGACGACACTCAAAGGCTCGTCGCGGCAAGCGCCGCGCTCACGACGCCCTGACGCCCCCGCAGACCACTCTCTGCCCTAA
>JBGTCM010000469.1:0-7718 GCA_041748795.1 Pyrinomonadaceae bacterium | reverse complement strand
TTTGAGCGTGATGCCGGTTTATTTTGCTTCTTCCTACGCGCTGGTAAAGCCCTACGTTACCGGCTTCGACTCAAACGTTCTGGATGCGCCATCGCTGAAGACGGTTCGCATTAACACCGGGTGGAAGCATTAACAGAACCGAGCGGGGTAACGCCAGAAGCAATTTGAACTTTGTACTTGGTGCTTGGTGCTTGGTTCTTTGTACTTTGTGCTTAATACCAAGTTCAGTTTCAAATGAGAACTGAGCCTCAAGCTTCAGCTCAAAGCACCAAGTACAATGTACAAAGTTCAAATTGCTTCTGGCGTTATCCCGCTCGGTTCTGTAACAACAGTCTTGATTGAATAGATTTCACGTGATAAGTTCCGTGCCCGTGGGAGACGCAGTCGATAAGCTTGCCAGGATGATTGAATCCTACCTGAAGCGCGCAGTCACTTTATTGGCCATTGCTTCACTCGCCTTTGGGGGTATCTCCTGCCGTGCCCTGGCAACCAATGAAGAGTTTTTCGGCAAGACCACACCACCCGATCAGAACATCCTTCGATATGTGAACGGCGGCGAACCGGAGTCGCTTGATCCGGCCGTCAGCTCTGGACAACCGGAGGCGCGTATTTACATGGCGCTATACGAAGGGTTGGTAGAGTATGAACCGAAATCTCTCAAGGCGATTCCAGCACTGGCGGAAACGTGGGACGTCAATAACGATTATTCGGAGTTTGTTTTTCACCTCCGCAAAAACGGCAGGTGGTCCAATGGCGATCCAATCACCGCTCAGGATTTCGTTTACAGTATCCGGCGGGCACTCGCGCCTGAGTTGTTGTCTCGTTCAGCAGCAAACGCCTACTACATTAAAAACGCGCAGGCATTCAACCAGGGCTCGGTCTTTGTCTTTGATCCAGTAAGTAAGCAGTTTCTTTTGGAAAGGGAGCTGGCTGAAGCCGCACCCGAGACAGACACACTGAGCCAAAAGCTACTCGCGCCCGGCGAGCAGGAATACTCATCAGCTCAGTCGGCTCCCGATACTGCTTTTCACCAGTTGATGCATTCGCCCGCCCGGGTGGTTTTGCCGGGACAGGAAGCCAGACGCGCCAAGTTGGTGTCAGCAAATCCAAAGTTACAAGCCGCGCTGGCCGGCAAGGAACTCGTTAAGGTAAAAGCTGAGGATATCGGAGTCGAGGCCGTCGACGACTACACCGTTCGTATCTCAGTTTCACAGCCGGCGCCTTACTTTACCGGACTTTTGGCGCACCCGGTCTTCCGGCTGGTCCCGCGTAAGGTCGTGGAAAAGTACGGCCGGCAATGGACCGATCCGTCTAATATCGTTAGTTGTGGTCCATTCAAACTAAAATCGTGGAAACCGTATAACGAAGTGGTTGTCGAGCGCGATCCAATGTACTGGGATGCAGGTAACGTGCATTTAGATGAGCTACGGTTTTATGTATCCACCGATCATCCGACGACCATGAACCTTTACCGGGTAGGCTCCGCAGATGCCGTGGTAAATCACTCTGTGCCAAACGCGTGGCTCGATGTCGTTCGTCCAAAAAAAGATTTCATGCTGGGGGCAGAGGCCGCCATAACCTACCTTTCGATCAATACGACCAAACCGCCTATGAACGACCTTCGTGTGCGCAGGGCGTTTAATATGGCGATAGATAAGGATACGTACTCCAAGCATAAGCGCACCACTGTTCCTTTATCCGCGTTTACTCCGGCCGGCATTTTTGTTGGTTACCCGCAGCCGAAGGGGGATTCGTTTGATGCGGAGATGGCGAGGAACTTGTTAGGAGAGGCCGGTTATCCGGTTACTCGAAGGTCGGATGGCACGTTTGAATGCCCAAAGTTTCCCACGAGCGAGGTAGCCTTGTTGTTTGCCAGTCACTCATCCAACAAAGCCCTCTCGGAATTCATGCAGCAGCAGTGGAAACAAAATCTTGGCATTACCGTGCCCTTGAACAGCATGGAGTTCAAGACGTACATGGCTGCGCGAGCAAAGCTCGACTACAAAGGCTTAGCCCTCACCATCTGGGGCGGCGATTACATGGATCCTGTTACGTTTCTGAATATCTTTTTGACCAATGGTTCCGAGAACGGCACGGGTTGGTGGGAACAAAAGTACGCAGACATGCTCGAGGAAGCAAACCATATACTCGATCCACAGAAGCGCTACGAGCTTTTGGCGAATGCCGAGAAATACATGCTGGACGCACAGCCCGTCGTTCCCATTGAGACGCCATCTGTTAACTGGGTTAAAAAACCCTACGTGAAAGGCCTATACCCAAATCCGCTTTCACTTTTCGCATGGAAGTTTGTCTACATCGAGCGCGATCCGTCTAAATGGGATTATTCTACGCCGAGCTTGAGTGACTAGTGGGACTTCAGGTGTACGAGTACAAGCTTTATTAGCTTGCCGCGCGCGGAAGAAACTAATCGAAAGCTGATGAGCAGAGTCGCGAAGAGGCAACCTAAAGGTTGTACTCTATACGCCTGTTGCTACGGGACATCTAAAAACAAGACAGGCAGCAGAGCCTGTCCTACCTTATGCTTCGCTTCATCATCCGACGCCTGATTATTACGATCCCGACAATCCTCGTTGTGATCACGATCACCTGGGGACTCGTGCGGTTGGCGCCGGGGAATTTCTATACCGGCGACAAGCCACTGCCCAAAGGCATTGAAGCCAACATTCGTGAGCAATACGGTCTGGATAGACCTTGGCATCAACAGTACCGGCGCATGATGTGGCGCATAGTTAAGCTCGACTTCGGTACTTCGCTAACCTACGAAGGGCAGTCAGTCAATGCAATCATTGCCCGGTCGCTTCCCGTCTCAGCGAGCGTGGGTATCCTCGCCTATCTATTGGCGCTCATCGTCGGTGTTGTCATTGGCTCCATCGCGGCACTCAAGCAAAACACGATTTGGGACTACGGTTCAATGGCCCTGGCCATGGTTGGGATCTCTATTCCCAATTTTGTGCTCGGGCCGATTCTGGTTCTGCTTTTTTCTTTAGTCCTTTACTGGCTACCGCCGTCGCGTTGGGAAGGTTTTCCCAGCCGCAACCTGATTCTTCCCGTTTTGACTCTGTCTGGAGTTTACATGGCTTACATCGCACGGCTCACCAGGGCAGGGATGCTCGAGGTGTTGCGGTCAGACTACATTCGCACGGCTCGCGCTAAAGGACTTAGTGAAAGTCAGGTTTTGATTCGCCATGCGCTGCGCGGCGGCCTGTTACCCGTGGTTTCGTTCACTGGTCCAGCGTTGGCTTTTCTACTGACCGGCACGGTGGTCGTCGAGAAGATCTTTGTGCTGCCGGGGCTGGGAAACTATTTCATCCAGGCTTCGCTTAACCGTGATGAGCCGTTGATTATTGGTATCGTGGCTTTCATCGCCATCGCGCTCTTGCTGATGAATTTGTTGGTAGATATTGCTTACGCGTATCTGGATCCGCGCATTAGGTATTAGTAAGACAATTATGTGATATGAACTCTGGTTCCTGGTTCCTGGTTCTTTGTACTTGGTGCTTGGTCAGTTGTCAGTTGTCAATTGTTAATTGTGGGTTGCGCCTACCGAAGTACTAACCACGAACAACTAACAACTAACAACGAACAACTGACAACTGCGAAAAACAGGCAGGAATGCCTGTGTACATAAATGGACGACCATCCCAATTCCCCACATGATCCTGCCGAGCCGGATGAACCGGCGCTGACCCCGTTAGGCACGCGGCCGGCTCCCCCTGTTCGACAGCGCTCGGGAGACATAATCCACACGGCGCCGGAACTGGCAGTCGGGGAAGCTGACATACGCTCAGCCGAACCTGGTGAGCATGTAGCCGGGACATCACTTTGGCGCGATGCCAGGCGCAGGTTGTTCAAAAACAAACTGGCGGTCCTCGGATTGGTTGTTGTAAGCCTCGTTACGGTGGCATCTTTCATTGGTCCATCCCTGCTTCAATTGATCACGGGCCAAACGCCCGATTACATTCCATCCGATGCAGCACTCATCAAGTCGTTCCCTCCTTTCAGCGCACCGGACGGATCCTTCTCCTGGAGGCATCCGATGGGCACTGATAAGCAGGGCAGGGACCTGCTGGCGTTAACTCTTCAAGGCGGGCAAATCTCACTGACAGTAGGCATCATTTCAACCTTGATGTCTCTAATCATCGGAGTGAGTTACGGCGCTATTGCCGGTTATCTCGGAGGCCGGATCGATAACCTTATGATGCGCCTGGTAGATGTGCTCTACGCGCTTCCTTATATCATCCTGGTGATCGTGCTGTTGGCTATGTTCAAAAGCCAAACTGCGCGCGGTCAGCTCATCCTGTTGTTTGTAGCGCTGGGCGCAGTCTCCTGGCTGACGATGGCGCGGATCGTCCGCGGGCAGGTGCTTTCATTGAAGAACCAGGAGTTTGTGCTTGCGGCGCGGGCAACTGGAGTTTCGACACCCAGGATTGTCTTCCGTCACATCGTGCCCAATACGCTGGGCCCGGTGATCGTCTATACAACGCTTACGATTCCGACGGTTATGCTCCAGGAAGCGTTTCTTTCGTTCCTGGGATTCGGTGTACAGCCGCCCATGGCTTCATGGGGAAATCTGGCCAGTGAGGGAATACAGAACATCGGCATATTCCCATGGCAACTCGTGTGTCCTGGTCTAACCATGGCGCTGACACTTTTTTCTCTAAACTTCCTGGGTGATGGATTACGAGATGCCCTCGATCCACAAATGCGGAATACATGATGCAACGCAAATCTTTTTGTCAGTTGGGGCGAGCTGTTGAGTTCAAGCTTTAGCTTGCTTCTTCGGTACCGAGGAGTAACCTGAAGGTTGAACTCTGAACTACTTCGAGGAAGCGAAAGTAAGTATCCGAGGTTCCCGGATCGATATGACCACCAGCAACGGACATCTGCTCGAAGTCAGGGACTTGCGCACCTACTTCGACACTGAAGACGGCCAGGTCAAGGCCGTCGACGGCATCTCGTTTCAGCTGCGACGTGGCGAGACGCTCGGAATCGTGGGCGAGTCGGGCTCAGGTAAGTCTGTCACAAATCTCTCTGTCATACGCTTGATTCCCGAGCCACCCGGCAAAATCGTTTCCGGAGAAATCCTATTCAACGGCGTTGATATTTTGGGATTGAGCGAAGAGGAGGTGCGCAAGATTCGAGGCCGGCGCATCGCGATGATTTTTCAGGATCCGATGACTTCGCTCAATCCGTTCATGAAGATTTCCCGGCAGTTGATGGAGATAACCCAATTGCACCTCGGTCATACGAAGAACCAGGCTTATGCTCATGCAATAAAAATGTTGGAGAAGGTAGGCATTCCTGACGCGCTGTCACGCGCGGATTCCTATCCTCATGAGTTCTCAGGCGGAATGCGCCAGCGAGTGATGATTGCTATGGCGCTCTCTTGTGCGCCGGAACTGTTGATTGCGGACGAACCGACCACCGCACTCGACGTGACAATCCAGGCCCAGATACTTGAATTGATCAAGACGCTGAAACAGGCGACGGGTACGAGCGTCATCCTTATCACACATGATCTCGGAGTCGTTGCCGGTATGACCGATCACGTGATCGTGATGTATGCCGGCAAGGTCTTTGAGCAGGCCACCACCAGAGAGCTCTTTGCGTCTCCCGGAAATCCGTACACCAAGGGATTGCTTCGCTCCGTACCGGATCCTGTGAGCGATAAGGGTGAGTTGTACCAGATTCCCGGCTTGCCCCCTGACGTCGCACACTTACCTGCGGGTTGTCCTTTTGCGCCACGATGTGAACGGGCGGAAGAGATTTGCAGCCGTGAGTTCCCACCGTTTGTGGAGTTGACTGCTGACCACCATTCACTTTGTCACTTCGCTCGAGAGGTGTATGAGGAAAGCCGCTGACAACTGAGGTTTCAGCGCCAAAGGCGCGACATGTAATAGCCTGGGGCAACGCCCCAGGGGACGGTCCGGATTTGGAAGCGCTGAAGGCGCGGAATACGATTCGACGGAACCGACGTGATAGCGCACTACTCATTTCGCGCCTTCAGGGCTAGGGATTAATAACTGCGATTCCTGGGGCGTTGCCCAGGCTATTACATTTCGCGCCTTTGGCGCTGGAAGCAGAAGCCTTAGTTTGATCGAACATGAGCACCGAGGAAAACAACATCGATAACGCTCCGCAACCACCTGCGCTCAAAAGCCCGGAGGTCGAACCCCTGCTCGCCATCCGTGATCTTAAGGTTCACTTCAAACCAGCCGGCCGGCGAAGCGGTGTTGTTAAAGCTGTTGACGGCGTTACGCTCGACATCTTTCCCGGTGAAACGCTCGGCCTGGTGGGCGAGTCAGGCTGCGGGAAATCCACTCTTGGACGCGCAATATTGCGGCTCACCGATCCCACCGAAGGACAGGTGTTTTATCGCAATCGCGATCTGGCTGATTTGTCAGGGCGAGAATTGCGGAGGCACCGCAGGCATTTGCAGGTCATCTTCCAGGATCCTTATTCGTCGCTAAATCCGCGAATGACTGTGGGCCAAATAGTGGGAGAACCTCTTGAGACCTTTCGCATCGCCACGGGCAGAGAGGCGGAGCAAAGAGTGCAGGAGCTGCTGGAAACAGTCGGATTGAGCAGACGCTTTATCAAGCGATATCCCCACGAGTTTTCCGGAGGACAACGCCAGCGCATTGGGATCGCTCGCGCTCTCGCCGTTGATCCGGATTTTATTGTGGCAGACGAACCTATCTCCGCGCTCGACGTTTCCATTCAAGCGCAGATTCTGAACTTGCTTGAGAAGCTTCAGCGCGAGAAGAACTTAACTTATCTCTTCATCTCGCATGACCTGCGAGCAATACGCCATGCGTCGGATCGTGTCGCGGTGATGTATCTCGGCAAGCTGGTCGAAGTCGCAGAGGCGAAGGTGATCTATTCGGATCCATTGATGCCTTACACGAAGGCACTAATCTCGGCCGTGCCTGTGCCGGATCCGATTATTGAAGCAACTCGGCGGCGAATCGTCCTTCAGGGCGATGTGCCGTCAGCAATAAATCCCCCGCGAGGCTGTCGTTTTCACACCCGCTGTCCCTACGCTATTGAGGCTTGTAGGGAGGTGGTGCCGCCGCTCGTTGAAATCAAGCCTAACCACTTCGCCGCCTGTATTCGCATCAGTCCTGAGCAACCGGATATCGACAAAGTCGCTGCGAACGAAGCTCCTGGCCTTTCTGCCGGTCTTGAAGCAGCTCACCAAGCCCCGCTTCAATAATCCTCTTTAATCCCCAATAGCCCTCCGTTTGCGGCCTTTCTTGCATGAAAAGCGCACGTTATTCGTCGTTTACCAATAGGGTGACTTGTACTGTTTGAATCGGTGTTTCAGCATCGCCAACGCCCGAACGCCGGCGTGGTATGAAGTCAGTACCAGCTCGAGTCGCGACATTGAGTAGCTTGCATGTTCATCCGTTGGAGAATTGGGGCGCAAACTGTTAGTTTTCAGCCAAGACCGATTGTCATGACAATCGATGCCCGAACAAGCCCGTCCCATTAAGTCGTTCCGTAAAGAGAACTCGATGAAGAGAGACTTAGCAACATCACCAGAGGTTTTGTCTGAGCAATCGGACGATATTCCTCAGGAGCGTCCTGATCAGGCCCCCACCGGCTGGGTTGGCGTTCAGGATGAGATTGCTGCAGAAACGGGTCTTGCCGTTCTACTGGTCGATGGGTATCAACCGCCAGCCCTCGCCGTCTCT
>JBGTCM010000468.1:0-6380 GCA_041748795.1 Pyrinomonadaceae bacterium | reverse complement strand
ATGTCGGTGTCGCCAGCGTTGATGGTTCCGCTGTTGTCCACGTCTATTACAGCCGCAGTAATCGTACCCGGACCATTTACACGCACACTTGCGCCGCTAGCGAGGAAGTGGACCTTGTCCGTGAAGTTTCCCGTATTGGTGACGGTGAAGTTATAGACAACACCGCTTTGTCCTGGCACTACTGCCGGGTTACTGCCGGCATCAGGCGTGATGACGAGGCCCGAGACGTTTGACACTGTAACAGTGACCGTGTTTGAAACGGTCGAATAGCTGTCGGTGCCATCTGAATACGTCGCACTGGCTTGGTTAGAAATGACTGTACCGCCAGGAGTCTGAGCTTTTACCGGCAAACAAAGCGCGCAAAAAACGAAAAGCAACGCTGTGCCGCGGCGCAAAAGTACGGGGAGCAATTTAGGCAATCGTGAAATCATCGTTATCCTCGCAATCAACAATAGGGAAAGGAAACTGAGGGAGATGAGCGGGGGGCGGTGGCTCATCTCATAGATGGTGGGGGCTATTTGAGGCGGACTTTATAAGAAGCCTTCAGCGTTTCGCCCTGGTTAAGCGGATCAGTCCACTCATAACGAATTTGCGTATAAAGCGACACCGGCGCAGCTACTTTCTTAACTGAGCCGTCGGGTTGCTTCTCATCGATTGTCGGCTTGGTTGAAAAAGACTTGCCGTTATCGAGACTGAACTCCACGACAGCTGCTTTATCGGCCGCGGCACTACCTGGAACGAACTGAGTGCCCGCGGGAATCTTCGCCACGGCGTGGTATTCGTTTGCGGGGGCGTTGCCTTCGTTAACCGAAACGATTGTCCAGTCGAGGATCTCGCCCGACTTAACAAGCGATGCCTTCTCCACCGGAATCTTGGTGGCGTCACGCTCAACGATTCCTGACAGTACGACTTTTACTTCGGGACGACCCGCCCGCAGTAGCATTAGGCTCTTTTGCGAAAAAGCCGCGACACTTCCCAAGACCAGAACGCATAGCGCCAGGGCAGGAAGACTGGTGGCATACTTCTTAATAGTGCTCATTTTGTTCTCCTGGAATCCGAAGGGGAGTTCACCCTGAAATTCGAGTGACGTTAGAAAGGGGTGGATAGGGTCACATTTTCCCTATGGTGTGGCGGTTTGCCTCACCCTTTTGCCGCAAGCGGAGCAATGCTCGTGCCCGACTAGAAGAATGTCTTTGGGTGTTTGAATTAAGGAGGGGACGTTCGAACGCTTTCGCTTGGCTTTCAGGGGATAGCTGGCGTATCGAAGTTGCTGAAAGAAACTTTTCGCTTTTGTTTAGCCCAAAAGGCGAAGGGTTAATGTGACAGACTTTGACATTGGGCCGGTGCCAAATTCTGTAATTGGCCTGTGGCAATAACGGTCAGGCTGGATGCCGAGCGGCACAGAAACTTGGTTGCGCCTAAGAGGCGCTTTCTTCGTCAGGAACGTAGAGATCGATTTTCACGCTACCGGGCTGGTATGTGTGCAGCACACCGAGAGGCGGCGCGTAGACATGGATGGTGACGAGGTTTTGTTCACTGACGTCGGGGTTACCGAGCTGGTGTATGTCAGGTATGTCTGAGCCTGTAACCGAACCCTGGGTATGCTCGCGCGCAGTCTTGTACTCGAGCCCGTTCAACGTGTCGAAGTGGAAGATTGTTTCCCACAGGGTGCCTTCGTGTACGCGTACACCACCATGTGATCCGTTGTGATCATGGATCGGGGTGCGATGGCCGGGACGCCAACACAGCACAAGCATCTCGACGAAATCGTTGCGGAAGACTCGATGCCGCCAATAGTTACCTTCCTTGAATCCAATGTAAGGCGCTATCTCAGCCGTTGAAACGTCGACACGGTTCAGCCAATCGTAGATCTGTTCAAGAGCCGGCAGAGTGTTCTGAGACTCGAGCGCTTCCACTAATGCCTGGAGTGAAAATGACGTTGCTTGAATGTCGTCTGACTGCAACGTGTCTGTTGATTCGAGGTGAGTTGGCAATAGTGCGGCTCCTTGGGAATTTTGTAGGCGGCCAACAGCCTTATATTCTTTCGCGTGCTATCGAGTCAAGGTGTTGGCTGTTTGTTTCAGCCGATCTGTGAGTCCTTCGTCGCCGCCCCGTCGAGTTGTCCAAGCGAGATTCAACCATAGATACCAAAAAGACTGCACGAAGAAGTTGTTGTCAGATTTCCTCCTCGCAGTCGATCACGTAGGCGAAATGGAGATCGAGCGGACCTCATCGCCGTCCCCGCTGATGACCATGCGCAGGACATTCTTGGGTAACGGATATCTTCCGAGCCGTTCTCCCCACTCGATTACGACAACTGCGCTTTCATCGGCTAGCAGCTCTTCAAGATCCACGGCGTGTGCTGCACTCGCTCCCTCCTCTAATCGATAGAGATCGATATGAAAAAGCGAGAGCCTGCCCGGATAGATATTCACCAGCGTAAAAGATGGACTGGTCACTTCTTCAGGGTTGACATTCAGCCCGGCGGCGAGTCCTTTTACAAACACAGTTTTCCCGGCGCCGAGTGGACCGTCGAGAAGGATGATTTCTCCACCGCTTAGCTGTGCCCCGAAACGCTTGCCGAGATCGAAAGTCTCGGCGGCGTAATGCGTCGACCATCTGCCGGATTGAATGTGTGGCGCTCGAATCATCAACTCAAACCTTCCAGGGACAAACCCCTAGCCCATACCTACGGCTGCTCACCTTCCGGATCAAGCGAACAAATGGCCTCACTTAAGTGTTCTTGGATATCGGAAGCCACCATGGCACGCATTCCAAGTTTACGCGCAGCGAAATCTCCCGCGAGCCCACCAATGTACAACGCTGCGATTGTAGCTTCCAGCACATCGGCCTTGTCTTTCAAGGTTGCAATTGCTTGCGCTATAAAACCGGCCACCACCCCCGTTAGAGTGTCGCCGGAACCCGCAGTGCCAAGGCCCGGATTGCCGGTGGGATTAATGAATACTTTTCCCGGAAGCGCTATTAAAGTGTGCGTTCCTTTCAGAACCAGAATCACGTTGTGTTTCGTGGCGAAGTTGCTGGCTATTGCGACTCGGTCGCCTAGAGCAGCCTTATTCTCGCTTCCTAGTAGCCGCAGCATCTCGCCGGGATGCGGAGTGAGTATCAAAGGCGCTTCAGCGGAGCCTTGCAAGTGTTCTGGCCAAGGCGCCAAACAGTTCAACGCATCAGCGTCAATAACCATCGGAGTCGTTCGTTGTTTCACGATCGAGTAGACGAAGCGTCGCGTGCGATCATCCTCTGATGACAACCCAGGGCCGACTGCAACCACTGAGGCTTTGGTTACCAAACGCTTGACGTGATCGATTGCATCGTCACTAACTGCGCCCCGATCTGTTTCTGCTAAGGGGGTTGTCATTACCTCGGGCATCGCGGTCGCCGCCACCAAGGGCTGGGCTGACGCCGGAGTGGCAATGGTCACGAGCCCCGCTCCTGAGCGCATCGCAGCATTTCCGCAAAGAACCGCGGCGCCGCTGTAACCTCTCGAGCCGGCGATGACAAGCACATGTCCGTGAGTATTCTTGAATGAGCCGTGCGTGTAGCGCGTACGTGACAGCCAAGCGCGAGCGTCCGCCTTCTCGATCACAAAAAGTTTTGATTCTGCCGCGTCAACCAACTCGGGAGGGGAGCCGATATTAGCGACGACAAGTTCTCCGTTGAAATCAGAAGCCGGAGGCAGGACATTGCCCACTTTCGGCGCGGTAAACGTTACAGTCACATCTGCTTGAACTGCGGTTCCAATAGTATTTGGTAAGTCGGCGTTGAGACCTGAAGGAATATCAACAGACACAATCAATGGAAACTTCGTTAAACGGTCGCTTCTGATTCTTCGGAGATGTTCGATAACCGAAACGAACACGCCCTCCAGTGGTCGGCTTAGTCCGGTACCGAAAAGGGCGTCCACAATTAAGTCATACGATCCTTGTGAGGCTACCATTCGTTCCCAGGCCGAGACGGTGTTGCACTCCGCGAAACTCAACGCAGCAATTGCGCCTGCGTCCTCAGATTTCGCTACCTGCTGTGCTGCTTCAAAATTGGTGAGGGCGTCGCCTTTGGCGTATTGTACCCGTCCAAAAAGAATCACTTCGGTCGTGCACCCTTCGCGGAGCAGTTCCTGAGCCAAAGCGGCGCCATCGCCACCGTTATTTCCTGGTCCGCAAAGGATCAATGCCCTTTTGGCTGCCAGGTTCCCGGAAAAGTACTTTTTGATTTCCAGCAAACACGCCGCCGCTGCGTTCATCATTAATTGGATTGAGGGGATTTGATGGTTTTGAACGGTGAGGCGATCGATATTCCGCATCTGCTCTGCTGAGATAACCCGTAGCATCACTGGATGATAAGTACAGGGTACGACGCGGTCAATGTTGAGATTCTTTCCGCAAGTCGGCGTTACGGAATAAAGCTAAGGGCCCAAACAAAAAAGGCGGCCGAGGCCGCCCGCTGTCTGCCGCTGCACCAACCAGTCCGTTTTTCCAGGATATCTAAGTAGAGAGTGAATGACGGCTGGTTTTCAGAAAACTTTCAATAAGTTCTTCATGAAAAAAGCCCGGACAAGCTGTTAGCTCATCCGGGCTCCCCGCAGAACACCACCTTTTTGACTTATTCAGACTTTGCCGCGTTGCGTCGCCTTCGAATTGCGCCGGCGATTCCCGCGAGGCCTGTACCCAGCAAAACCATTGTTGCCGGTTCAGGTACTTCCTTTTGACCGCCGCAGCCACTGCAGAAGAAGAAACTCTCGTGTCCTCCCTGAGCATTGGAAACGCTGGCAGCGAGCCCCAGTCTCAGATTGGGGTTGGCTGCGATTGCTGCGGACAAGGCCGCCGCCGCGTCAGCATTCAGAGCAAATGTGAAATCAGATTTACCTGTTCCATTGCCATTTAGGGTTGCTTCACGTAAAACCTGGGCGTCTCCGAGGTGCGCGCTAAAAACCGCTGTGCCGTTTTGGTCGTAAGCAGTTACAACCAATGAATTCAGGACTATCGGCCCGACCGGCCCATTATTGCTCCCACCCTTATTCGGGTCGTTAATGTTCATCATGATACAGAGGTCGCCGTTCGTGATTCCTAAATCAGATACTGAATATGTTTGGTTGTTGGCACCTCCGACAATCTTGCTACCAGATACGACGTCGCCGCGGCGATTTGCGTGGCGGTCATTGGGGTTATAGGCGACTGAACCAAATCCGTCGGTCGAGGAACCCTGCGTTTGTATGACCAGCACCGTACTGACCGTTCCAAGCCCGGCCGGTTGAATTATCTGCGGCCCCGCGGGAACTATCAGGAAGTTATCAGCGCGAGCGTTCGTCCCTGCTAAACAAAGCGTCATTACCGCTCCTAGAGCCAGTATTCCTTTTGAAAAAAGCCTATTCATTCCTTCATTCCCTCCTAAAGTCAGTCGATCGAGTTTCTTGGAATCTAATCACCGCACTGGACTCATTTCCATTACCCTTTGAAAAGGTGGAATAAGCGATTGGTTCCAGCGGCTTTTTGGGATTTCCTGGAAATCGAAGGCTATAAGGCGATCTATCTGGACAATTTCAGGATTCGCAGTACTCTGCCAATGACGGTGGCAGATTCTGGAATGCCGAGCGAGTATGTCATACCGAAATAAGTGAAGCCGTAGCTGCCCAAAACCACGGCTGCGAAAGGAACGGGATGAAGCGGTCCAAGTAGTAGTTTGAACCCCCACCCGACGGCTGCCCCGGCGAACGCGGCTAACCACAGCTTAGTCACATAGGCAAGAGGAAGTCCTGTGCGACCGATACGCTTATTTAGAGTTCGGCGGAGAAGTAGAAACTCAACCCAGGCGGCGAGGCTTGCTGAAGCGGTTAAGCCGACAACGCCCCACTTTGGCTCTATCCCGATCATTGGCGGAAGCAAAATGGCGCAGACGTATCCCAACACCGTAGTCAGCCCGACGTGAATGATCGCGTAAACCAGTGGCGTGCGAGTATCGTGAAGTGCGTAGTAGGTGGAAGAATACAGTCGTCCCAACGTCGCCGCCAACAGTCCAATACTTGAACCTGCCAGAATCCCCCAAACGTAAACCGCTGCGTCGCGTTGAAATTGTCCGGTTTGATAAAGCACTGCTGCGATCACATCGCCGAACAACAAAAAAGCAGTGGCGGACGGAACAATGAAGAAAGCGATACGCCGGAGACCGGCATCGAGCCGACTTCTTAGGACCTCGGAGACTTGTTCACCGGTGCCAATGGCGCGCGACATCGCCGGGAGTTCCGACGCTGAGACCGACATTCCGAATAAACTGACCGGAAGTGTGTATAAGCTCTGCGCGTAGGTCAGTCCGCTCACGGCGCCCACCGGGAGATAGCTGGCAATTATTTCGTCGACAAAGGCACTGAT
>JBGTCM010000467.1:0-7814 GCA_041748795.1 Pyrinomonadaceae bacterium | reverse complement strand
ATGACCTATTAAACTGGCGGCGACTTGCGACCCAAACAAAATATGAGCAGGATTTTCTGATTTTTGCGATCGTTGGGCGGAAGATTACTCGTGTCTGGATTTGCGCTAAAGGGTCACTGAAAATATCCGAACTGAATGCCTGTAATGGATTGTCCAGGGCTCAGCCAGTTAGATCTAACTGCAACTGAGGCCTGCCTAAATGTATTTGCGAGATGGTTGTGAGAGTCATCTTGGTTCGAGCTCGCTCGAAGGCACCCACCCCGACAATAGCGCTCGCAAAAATTTTCTCGCTATTGTTGTTACCAAAGTGTCATCCAGGTTGCGTTTCGCGTTCAGGCCAGCAACATACTACTAGACCAGGTACCAAACCGGCCGATATTGACGAGGGGTACAGAAAGGGGTACATTTTTTATGCACCTCTTTGAACCTGCGATTTTGTTAAGGCTCCCGTAGCTCAGTTGCATAGAGCGTCCGCCTCCTAAGCGGAAGGTCGCGCGTTGGAATCGCGCCGGGGGCACCATTTTCTCACTGGCACATCTATTCCAAAATTTCTTGACAGCTGTGGTGACCCGGGTATAGTGTTTCGCCTGTTCCTTGCAGTTCCTTGCCCTTCATCCTTGACGTGGAGTTGTTTTTCGATTTTTATCCACCGATTGTCAACCCAATTTCCCGACCTTCTGAAGGAGTCCCTATGAAAAACTTTAAGTCGTTACTCACTATGTTGAGTGTCGTCCTCGCCCTCGCATGTTTTAACATTTCAGCGTACTGCCAGTCGGCTGAAGACGCGAACAAAATTGCTTCTATGAACGCCAGCGGGCTAAGCGTCCAGTGGAATGTGGTCTCGCCGTCCGGTGAAGTGACCATGACCGTTTCTGCCCCCGACGGCAGGGTGTTTCGTAAAGAGTTTCCAGCCGGTGCCTCACCCGAATTCACGCTTATCGACCAGGGCGAAAGGTTGCCCGACGGACAGTACACGTACGAGCTGCGCGTAAGTCCCGTCTTATCGTCGGCGGCCAAAAAGTCGCTGGTCGCAGCCCGCGGCAAAGACGATGACCCAGAGTCCGTGCGGTCTACACGCAAACGCGTAGAACCAGCTCCGCAGCTGGTCCAGTCGGGTGGTTTCTCAATTCTGAACGGCGCTGTCATCCTGGCTGGGGCGGTCGAAAATGCGGCACCCTCACGGGACTTTGAGCCGAGACCCACGAAAAAAATTATGGAGCAGTCGCAGCTTTCCGGCGCTGCACCGGGCGCCACCCTTACCAAAGTCCGCCAGCATCACAGGCTATTGGGGCTTAATCCCGACCAGGTAATTCCCGACGACTTGATCGTACAAGGCAGCCTATGCGTCGGGATTGATTGCGTCAACAATGAAGCCTTCAACTTTGACACGATTAGGATGAAAGAGAACAATACGCGACTCGCTTTCAATGACACCAGTGTCGGAAGTTTCCCAACACGTGATTGGCGTCTCCGAGCTAATGACTCAGCGAGTGGCGGTCGAAGTGCGTTCTTCATTGACGACATGGGTGCCACTTCCACCGGAGCCGAAACGCCGACTACAACCCCATTCACCATCGTATCGCCCGCTCCCACCAATTCCATTTTTGTGGACGGTACTGGCCGACTGGGGTTGAAGACAAGCACACCGGTGTTGGATATACATGTGAACACCGGCAACACACCGGCAATTCGACTCGAGCAAAACAGCTCACAGGGCTTCACCTCGCAGACGTGGGACGTGGCCGGCAACGAAGCGAACTTCTTCGTTCGTGATGTCACAGGAGGCTCCACTCTGCCCTTCCGCATTCGCCCAGGTGCGCCAACCAGCAGCATCGACATTTCAGCCGATGGCGACGTCGGCGTTGGGACCGCGGGTCCAGACGCTCAGTTGCACGTATTAGGCTCCGCGGCTGCAACTGTCTCAACGGTCCAAATATTGCGGGTGGATGGTAATATCAGCAACGGACTAGATTTTGGAGTACTCAGCGGCTCTCCATTTACCTTGTGGATGCAGGCCAGAGATAACACCAATACCGGGTTAACCTATCCTTTGGCCTTGAATCCAAGCGGCGGGAACGTCGGCATTGGGACCACGGCACCCACTCTTGCCCTGTCAGTCAGCGGGGACGCCAACAAATCCGCTGGTGGCGGATCCTGGCAAGTTTTTTCTGATGAGCGCCTTAAGGACATCAACGGCAGCTTCACCAGCGGACTTAAAGCGGTGATGCAGTTGCAGCCGCTCCGCTTCGAGTACAAGAATGACAATGCTCTTGGTCTGAAGTCCGAAAGAGAACAGATCGGCTTTGGAGCTCAGGCACTACAGAAGGTCATTCCAGAAGCCGTCACCACTTCGAGCACCGGCTACCTGCAAGTCAACAACGATCCCATCCTCTGGACCATGCTCAACGCCATCAAGGAGCAGCAGAAGGAGATCGAACAACTGAAAGCAGAAGTCCGGAAGTTGAGAACTACCTCGCGTAGGCGCAGGTAGCAACGTCTTCCCATAACCAAAACGGCCGTGGGTTGCGCAATGCACCCACGGCCATCTTTTTGGGCGGAGGCCTTTGCCTGTTAAGCCTGCCGTCTCTTAAACCTCCAAAAACTTATCCCGATGCCGTGAGTCCGGCATCATGCAGGATTCATGTTTCCCAAAAAGACGATAACGATTACTCGCCACGAGATTATACATCGCATCACGCAACAACTTGGGTATGAAGCGTCCCATCTCTCCCAACCGCCATATTCCACCTAGCCGGCCCATGAGATAGAGAATGGCATCAGAGCGGGCGAGTAGGCTTTCGCCTGACTGATCATAATCGACCACAACATAAACAGTGTCGAGATCCTGAGGATCGGCGCCGTGGCGCTTCAGGACGACGTTTGAAAAGTTACTCTGCAACGAAGCAAAGCGGAGACGATTGTGAGTGTCGCGTTTTAGCAGAAACTTTGTAAGGCCGTTGCAAAGTCCGCAAACGCCATCGTAAAGCACTATGGGGTTGGATTCGTCTGGGAGCACAAGGCTTAATCTACGTGGTTACGGCTCTGGAGTCGAAAGCATGTAAACGGCAAAGGATGCCAGCCAATGCTCGCCGGCGTAGTCGCCGCTCGCCACGTGAGTCAGCGCATCGGTGGCATGTGATCTGGCTGACGCTACAAGAATCCGTCGCGCGGGATCCCGCGGCGGAAGCGCCGTGGCGATTGAACGCATACACCAGGCCCGGCTTAGGTTAAGACCGTCCAGATGGACCAGTTTGGGATCACTGCGATCGGTAACAACCGCCGGTTGCAAAAGACTCCGCGGGGCGCGAACCGCAAGTTGAGGAAGAAAACGGCGAAACCAGATGCGAAACTCCGCCGGCTTCATCACGCGTCGCATCAGATCGGCTTCCATAAGGGCCGGCGAGAAAAAGTCTTCCCCGCCGGGTTCCCATGACGCCGGATAATTTGTGTCACCCGCAAAATAGGTTCGACTGCGCTCTGCAACCAGGTTGGCAAGTTTCTGGTTACCCGCGGTTTTCGCGTAGTCAAAAGCGAAGGACAGTCCAAACGCTGTATTCGGATGAACCCCGGTCCGAATCGGATAGTTTTGCTTCGGCAGAAAAAGAATGTACCGTTCGACGAACGCATCAACCAGCGGCTGCAAATCTCTGGACCACCTCCGCCCATCAGGGTCATTCCAAAGGGACAATTCCTCCGCGAGTTTTAACAACCACGCCCAACCGTACGTCCGTTCAAACGACTGACGGTTTGGCTGCTTAAGATAAGCAGTCTCAGCCCGAATATTCTCAGCGGACAGATTATCTCCCAGCGCCTTGCGGAGTTCCGCGCCCCTCGAAAGGTTGGGAAACGTTCGGAGTAGCCGGACCAGCATCCAGTGTCCATGCACCGACGAATGCCAGTCGTAACATCCGAAGAACGCAGGGTGCAGCGCCTTTGGGCTTTGAACATCCTGGCGATCATTCATCACATGCTCGGGCTTGTTCGGATATTCCTTCCCCACACACTTCATCGCCAGATCTGCAAAATGAGATGCCTGCGCTTCCGTTAGCGACATTGAATGGGAATCACGCTTCGGCTGGGCCAGCAGCGAAGGGGCAAACAACAAAACGAGCAAGAAGACTTTAAGGGATAATACTTGTCTGAACATCCGGTCTCCTCTTGTTAGGCGCAACCCTACATTGGCGGTACAGCGCCTTTGGCGCTGGTGTATCTCCACGTCGGGTCATCAGGAATTAGTATCGATGCGATGGGCGCCCGATGTGAATATGCGCCCCAGTGGCAGTTCCCGGGATGGCGCCGCGAAATGCCAGAAACGGAATTCCATTCATCCTTAAGAACCCTATTAGTGCCTGGCCTTCTGGTCCATCCGGGTGGAGGGATATGTCCATAGAGTTTCGGTGATCGAGCCGCCAGCGATCGTGGATTGCGCCCTGACCAAAGACTGAAACCGGAAGCGGCCTCCTGAACGAGTCCTGGAAGAACCGCTGGACTTTCCACGCATCACCTATCCCCCATGCGCCGCCCCCGTTGAAGCGAATCATAGTCGCGGTCGTTACCATACCACCCCTTGGTATTCTAATCTTCGCCATTTTCTTTTCTGCGTCTGCCTCGAGTAGCGTTTGCGCAATCTGCGTATCGGCATTGGCAATCCGCTGGTTAATTTCCTCTACCTGACCTTTTGCTTTCGCAAGTGCCTGTTGGTCGGTGTCGAGTTGATTTTTTGAAATCAACCCCGCGGCAAATAAAGAGTTTGACTTGACTAACTCCTCCTCGGCTCTGACTACGCCTTTCTCATAACTCGCACGTAGTTTTTCCAGGCTGGCCTTGTACTCGTTTGCAGCTTTGACAAACTCCTCGCGAAGTTTTGTCAGCTCGTCGACCAGTTTCGTTGGTTTCGGTTTCTGCCTCTTACCGGCCGGTCTTTTTTGTCCCAATGCTGTTACTGCCAGTCCCGCCACGAGACACAACAAAAGCGCGCAGCACGATACCCGCAGGAATGACACGAGAGTTGGGCGGTTGTAACGATTCATCAGATTCGACCAGTATGTCCGACACACTTTATAATTGTCGCTGTTTGGCTGCAGATTGGATGATTTCGAAATACCCCGTAGCTAAACACGACAAACTGAAAAGTGTGCCGGACATCCTCAGAGTTTCGCGCTATCCCCCGTCCAGCTCAGAATTGATTTCGCCACCCAGCAAAATTGCCAGCCCCGTAAAATAAAACCACAGCATGAGAACAATTACTGCGCCCAGTGAGCCGTATGTCACACTATAGGAGTCGAAGAAATGCAGGTAGAGACGGAATGCAAAAGAAACCAGGAGCCACAGAACCACGGCGGTCAACGTCCCAAACATGTACCATCTTCTCTTGCGCGGCCTGGCTGCAGGGCCAAAATAATAGATCCCATTGAAGGCGATGAGCAGGAAAGAAAGCGCGATGGGCCACTGAAGGATCTTCCAGACAATTGTAAAAGCCTCGCCCATCCCAAAGTGCACCGCCACGCGCTCACCAATGTGTCCACCGTACAAAACGATTACAAGGGCAAACACGATCAATATGGACAACGCGATGGTCAAAAGAACGGCTACCAACCGCACCTTCCACCATGAACGTGTCTCCTTAACGCCATAGGCCGCGTTTAGAGTTTCGCTCATGGCGCCCATGCCATTTGAAGCGGCCCACAGCGCGGCCAGCAACCCCAGCGATAATTTGCCACCCCCGCGCGCCTGGCTAATCTCATCCAAAGTAGTGTGAACCAGTGTGATGGCGGACGACGGCATCACAGCGCCGAGATATGAAATGAGCTTGACGCGCAGCTCGGATCCAGCTTCGGCAAAATAGCCAAGCAGGGTCATCAGAACTAGCATCAACGGAAAAAGCGCGAGCAGGAAATAATAAGAAAGCTTAGCCGCGCCGCCGAATATGTCGTGTTCATTGATGCGCGTCCACAGCCGCCGCACAAATGTTTTCCACTTCAAGACGCTGCCCTTCGAATAACCGAATCAACGCATTTACGTAAAAGTGCGTGATTCTAGCACGTCACAAATTTAGGGGGGATATGAGGGGAGGAGCGACAGAACCGAGCGCGGTAGCTTTAGAATTGACCCAGACCTTCAACCTAACAAAAGAAGAATCTTTAATGCTGACGAAGCCTGTAGCATCCGGCGCTACCGCGCTCGGTTCTGGAATCACTTCACCATCGTGCCGGTTCTGCTCCAGCGCGTGTTGGTAAAGAAGTCTATAAGGAACCCGCTTGATGGAGCGCTTTCGTCGAATGACCAGTAAACAAACATCGCCCGCCCGATCACCAATTCGCGGGGCACGAAACCCCAGTAACGGCTGTCCTCGCTGTTGTTGCGATTGTCTCCCATCACGAAATATTTACCTGGCGGAATTACGATTTCCTTGCCGTCACCTTCCAGTCTAAAGATCGGATACTCTTCTTCAGTGAAATCAGGATTGTAGTAAACGTCGTACTTCTGATCCGGTCCGCGCGTGGTGGCATTCTCAATCTTGAGCGGGGCCTTGTCATTGTTGTCAATGGCTTCCAGCTGATGTTCGGGAAGAGGTTGTCCATTGATCATCACGGTCCTGCCTTCCATGCTTAGGCGATCGCCAGGCAGTCCGATAACTCGTTTTACATAATTCGTGACGATCGGTTTATTGTCAGGCCGTTCATCACGCCGCGGGTCGTATTTATTCCCAGGGTACTTAAAAACAATTATGTCCCCACGCAAGATCTCGCGTTGCGGCAGAAACGGAAGTGTTGGACCGGGCGCAAAGATAAACTTGTTAACGAGCAGGTGGTCACCAATAGTAATCGTGTTTTGCATGGAACCGGTGGGCACCTTCACAGCCTGAACTATGAAAGTCATACCGAAGAGGGCCATGATCACAGTGACAACTGCCGACTCGAAATACTCTCGAATGACAGACTTCGGCGGGCCCTTAGGCTTGACCTCTACTGGCGGGGTTTGACCGTGACCGTTACGGCTGAAGAATCGGGAAAAAACTGATTGCTTGCGTTCCGTTTTTGTCTCGGTGACGCTATCTGAAACTCTCCCGCCTGAAGGGTTATTCATCATTTGAAAAATTATCCTAGATACCTTGCATGTCGTGGTCAAGCTTGCCGATTACCGAACGGCGCTAGAGGCCACCGCAATATGCTGAGCAGCAGACGTTAACATTCAATTGCTTCGTCATCGTTGCCTTTCCCGGAACCATTCCTCATCACTGCTAAAGCCTCTTTAGCGGCAGCGGCCTCGGCGGTCTTAATGGATCGTCCTTCAGCTCTCACGCTGCCCGTGTCCCAACTCACCTCGACGTGGAAGGTTCTTCGATGCGGTGGTCCCAAGGCTTCGACCACGGAATATCGTGGGGCCGGACGCCGCTCTGCTTGAAGTTTCTCCTGTAACATCGTTTTGTAGTCGGCTTCCGCCGCCCCGACCGGTGTCACCTTGCGCAAGTCTTCACCAAGCGCATGCTCGACAAAGGCGGTAGCAGCCGGCAACCCTCCATCAATAAAAATCGCGCCGGCCAGCGCTTCCAGGACATCCGCCAACAACGCGTTCTTACGACGGCCGCCGCTCTTCTCTTCTCCGCGCCCGAAGCGCAGAAAATCTCCAAGGTTTAATCGCAGCGACGCTGCAGATAGAGTGGGCGCACTAACCAGACGATGCTTCATTCGAGATAGCTCGCCTTCAGTGCCGGAGGGATAGGCTTTGCAGAGATAGTCGGCTACGACAAGGCCCAAAACGGAATCGCCTAAAAACTCCAGAGCTTCGTTGTGAAGTTTTCGTGCTTGATCCTC
>JBGTCM010000466.1:0-3140 GCA_041748795.1 Pyrinomonadaceae bacterium | reverse complement strand
AAGGATCATCAGATCGTCTTCTTCCACTGCCGCGCGACCTTCGAGGAGGGCTTGGCCTTGGAGGAGAGTAGTAGCCCACTGCCATCTGCGATCGCTCACGATGATGCCTTTTCTCAAGAGGTCTTTTCTCAGGGTTTCAATTGCTCCATATGTGCCAGCGGGGATGGGTATTTGACGGACGGTGTTCTGGATGGCGATGAGTTCCGGTTTTGTGATGGTAGTGGTGAGAACTGGTGCGGCGGCGGTTCTGATAAGCCGGGCGAAGCCTGACTCGGTGGTGTAGTCGACCATTACGCGAAGAACGAGTCTGTCCCACATGGCGTTGAGATCTTCGCCCTGGGGCATTTCGTTGGAGGCAGCGAAGAGTGAAATGAGAGGTACGGGGAGGCGTTCGGTGCCGTTGTCGAATTCACGCTCATTCATGATGGTGAGCAGTGTGTTCAGGATGGCGGAGGATCCTTTGAAAACCTCGTCCAGAAATGCAAGCTCTGCTTCCGGCAGCATGTTGCTGATTACGCGTTTGAATTCGTCTTTCTTGAGGGCGGCAATGGAGATGGGACCGAAGAGTTCTTCTGGTTGAGTGGTTTTAGTGATGAGACGGACAAATGTTTTCAGTCCGTTGCCGTTTTGGCCGTTGGTTGCAATGCGTTTTGCAAGCTTGAGAATGAGCCATGATTTGCCGGTTCCTGGAGGACCGAGGAATACGCCATGCTGGCCTGTGATCAAGGCAATGAGGATAGCGCGAATCGCGTCGGTGCGTTCGATCATTTCGATGGTTATTTCGCCCTCGATGCGCTTGAGCTTGTCGATTGCTGGTTGTGTATTAGTTAGGTCAAGCATGGCAGGGATCGGTTCCTTTGGATGTTGGTAGAGTGATAGCGCTGATTTTGAAAATCGAGAGCCCGTGTTTGAACTGAGCAGGTGAATCAGTGAATTCGCTGGTTGCGTTCCGCTTATTTCTTGATGGTGTCTCGATTCGGGATGAGTCAAAAACGCAGTCAACGGTGAGAGTGAAGACGATTAGTGAGCCGCGCCGCAGTGGCAAGCTGCGCGGTTACGAGCAAAGGCGGGATTAGTAGGGAAGGAGCAAACTTTTGGGGAGGGGATTTTACCCGGTCGCGGGGTGGGCCGCAACTTTTAAGATCGCTTTTTGAGGAGTCGGTGGGCTTTGCCTCAGAAAGACTCCTTTCCCCAAAAAGATTGCGTTTGCCCCCAAAAAGGATTTTAACCGATTGCTCATTGTGCGTCGGTGCCAGTTGCTTGAGCGTGCTTTAGGGCTTTCGTCGCGGCAAAGTGTGAACTCACCGGTCGCGGCAATTCTTTAGATGGGTTACGCGCCGCTCGCTTTCTCGTGCTTCTTGGCTACGAACGCGTGTATTAAGATAAAGTCATCATGGTGTCTAAAGTAAGCAAGTTGGGTCGGGAGTGCATGTTTTCTGGGGCAGTAGCGGACTCGGAAGAGCATGTAATTCCGCGATGGCTGCAGCGGCGATTCAGTCTCTCGAATCAAGAGGTGGTCCTGCCGAACCAAACCACGTTTCGTTATGCAAAAGCAAAAGTACCTGTAAAGACTGAACACAATCGGGCGTTCGGAGTAATTGAGAATAGGATGGCCGAAGGAATATTTACCTTGCAAGAGGCTTATCTTTGGGCGTTAAAGATTCACATTGGAATGATGTGGTTGGATGCGCGGTTGAAGCGAGAGCGAAAAGACCCTGGTTCCAAGACAATTTTGAAAGGCACAGACCTCTCTAAGCAGGTTTTGATGTTCCGCCAACTCTACACAAACTGGGCGAACGGTGGTGAGACCGTGCCAAATCCGTTCGGCAGTGTGTTTCTGCTCGAGGGCGGATTAATACCAAACGAGTTTGATTTATTCCATTGCATGATTTCGGGAGCTTTAGGAATCAGCATAGACCATCGTTTCTTGTTCGTGCTTCTATGGGATCGAGCAGAGGCGATGCAAGGTTGCGCTTTGCGGGACTGGTATAGGACACATAAGCCACGCATTCAAAGTTCGCCGGAAGGAAACCGTCGCCAGATTGCCTATATGGCGCGTCATGTGTGGTCCTGCGAAGTCGCTCATGAGTTGTGGTTGTGGCAACGACCGTTTCGCTTCCGACAACAGGACAACAGCATCACCGCGACTCCATCGGTAGAATCGAGGGTCCGCAAACCCGTCGACCGTGAGATGCATGTCAGGATTTGTCGCAGCTTTGCGCTAAAGCCGGTTTTCGGTAACAGCGACTGTGCGCAGCATTACATCTTCGATTTGCCGACGGCCGAAAAGCGTGGCCGCAATGCAGCGGAAGCCTCAGCTAGAAACTTGGAAAACCCATTTTGAGGCAAAACCGCCGGATGCCTCATAAATCGACCGATAATGCCTTTTATGAGACAAAGCCGGTTCATACCATTGGTTCGATGTCCGCTATTCCATAGTCTTTAGCGTCAAATGATGGGTAGATGATCGCGTCTGCGTCGTGGTCGCCAGGTTCGCCTAATGGGAGGCGTAGTCCTTCGGTTTCATTTTTGGTCACGAGCCTAACGAGATCTATTGCTTTTTGAATTGCGCTGGTGCCGCTTTTCGCCTCGATGCTGAGATAGAGCGGGCAACGATCTATTTCTACGCGGTAACTTGCTGGCTCGTCGCTTTCGATTTCTGGTTCTTGTTGTTCATCATTCGTTGGTGGCGGAGTTATTGAGTGCAGTGTGGTTCGCGCGAGCTCTGCGCAGTCCTGGCCGGAGAGTTGACTCATTGAATGTCGAAGCGGATGGTTTTGTAGATTACCGTTATTAAGATCCCCATAGTTGGCAATCTGCTCCAAGGTCTTGATCGCTGCTTCATAAGTATTACAGGCGTGGACGATAAAGTCGGCATCGGCTTTGAGCTTTGTTCGTATCTCTGTGGCTACATGCGGTAGTAATTGGCCGTCTTCGTATTCGCCTACGACTGCGAGGACCACGGGTCCTAATCCGATGATGTGGCCTGTGGTTGCGATGATGTCAAAGGCGTCGATGTTGGGGTCGTCCTGATGCGGACGAACGGCGTATGGTGGTGCGGTGTGCTCTAATGCGCTGTTCATCGGTTTGCCTGCATTCTGGGTTGAAGGGTTTGGGTTTAATTGTTGAACAGCCAGTTA
>JBGTCM010000465.1:0-4880 GCA_041748795.1 Pyrinomonadaceae bacterium | reverse complement strand
TTTCAACCGCAACGCGGTTGCGGCGCCTTGCTACTTCTCTGAATGACGCAACCGCGTTGCGGTTGAAAAACATTTACTACGTTATTCCCAGGGTAGCCGTCAAAGCCCGGCAACCCTGGGCTGAAAGACGTAGCCCCGTTGGGGCAAAGATAAGCAATGACGGATCAGTTTTTCAGCCACCCGCTTACCGCAGGTCGTACCTAACAAGTCCCTGATAGGCTACCCCAC
This sequence comes from Pyrinomonadaceae bacterium, assembly GCA_041748795.1. GTDB lineage: Bacteria > Acidobacteriota > Blastocatellia > Pyrinomonadales > Pyrinomonadaceae > PSRF01. The sequence goes on along the minus strand of JBGTCM010000465.1, from coordinate 4,652 downwards.
CCGCTGACGCAGGTGGTACTGACAAGACCCCAAGCGGTAAACTCAGCCGCATGTTAGAACAGTTTCGCCGCCGCAGCCTGGAGCTGGAGCACCTCGACAAAGGTGATTACAGCGCGGAAGAATACGAGGGCTGCATCGTTGAACTTCAGCAAGTCAACCGCTGGCTGGGAGACGCGAGCGCTCTACGCGGTTCCTTATTGAAAGAGATTGAGCAGAGTGAACTCTCGAGTTTTTCGGTTGTCGATGTCGGCGCCGGCTCTGGTGAACTGCTGAGGGTAGTCGGTGATTGGGCACGGCAAACAAAGCGCAAGGCCCGGCTGACAGGAGTAGAACTTAACGCACGCTCAGCGAAGGCCATTCGTGAAGAGTCGGCCACGTTTGATGAAATCAACGGAGTAAGAGGAGACGCTCTTCGACTCCCCTTCGCGGACGGCGAATTCGACTATGCAATCTGTTCTCTCTTTACGCATCACTTCAAAAACGATCAAGTGGTAGCAATCCTTCGGGAACTTAGCCGGGTAGCTCGCCGGCGCATCTTTGTAATCGATCTGCATAGACACCCGGTGGCGTATTACTTCTTCACGACGGTAGCGAGAATGTTTCTGCACAATCGTTTGATCAGGGAAGACGGCGCCCTTTCAATTCTGCGGAGTTTCACTCCCAGCGAGTTGGAAGAGCTCGCCAAACACGCGGCGCTCAAAGACGTTAGTGTGACTCGCCACTTTCCTTATCGACTGGTGTTGGCTGCCTTACCGTAAACATCGTGGACTACTCTTCAAAAACCTTTGATGTGATAGTAGCCGGCGGCGGTCCGGGCGGCGCGAGCGCTGCGATACACCTGGCAACGAACGGCGGACGAGTGTTGCTGATCGAGTCAAAGAAGTTTCCCCGGGCAAAACTATGCGGTGAGTTTATATCCCCCGAATGCATCGCACATTTTCAACGCCTCGGGGTCAAGGAGCAGATGTTCTCCGCCGGCGGCGCCGCAATTACCAGGACGGTCTTTTACGCTCGTAAAGGACAGAACGTCGAAGTACCAAGTGAATGGTTCAACTCGGGGACGAGTGCGCTTGGTCTCAGCCGCGCTGAGATGGACCACAAACTTTTAGAACGGGCCAGAACCGCCGGCGTCACAGTTCTTGAAGAAACACACGCGACGGGTCTCATTCAAGAACGCGGCCAGGTAAGAGGCGTGAAAGCCAGGAACGGGCAGCGGGTTTACGATTTTGAGGCGCCTATAAGTATTGATGCCACCGGTCGCACGCGCGCCCTCGGGCGCTATCTGGATCAGACACTTCCGCGGCAAACAACTAAAACCAAACGTTCCCTGGTCGGGTTTAAGGTACACCTGGAGAATGCCCGAGTGGCTGAGGGTGCTTGCGAGATTTATAGCTACCCGCGCGGCTACGGTGGATTAAGCAGTGTGGAAAACGGCCGCAGCAATTTGTGTTTCATCGTATCCGCCGGCGACGTTCGCTCTAACGGTTCCGACCCGGAGCGGGTAATGCGCGAAGTGGTGATGAAGAATTCCCGAGCCGCGGTGACGCTGTCACAAGCCCGCAGTTGCACGCCCTGGTTAAGCGTATCGCTGGAGGGTTTTGGCAGGCGCACGCCCGCACCGGCTCCCGGGTTGTTGACGATCGGCGATGCTGCCTCATTTATCGACCCATTTACGGGCAGTGGAATGTTGATGGCACTCGAGAGCGGCGAAGTCGTTGCTGAAATAATAAACCGCCATCTCCCGTCACTCCGGAAAACTGAAGCAACATCCTCGATTTCGCGAGAATACGGAGCCGAGTACTCGAAGAGGTTTCATTCGCGTTTGCGTGTGGCCGGCATTCTGCGCCGCGCGGCTTTCGTCCCCTGCCTGCCTGAAGTCGCTATATTCCTGTGCGGCGCAAGCACGCATTTCCGGCGAAAGGTTGCGCGAGCCACGCGGCATTCTGAAGGTCAGTACCACCTGCGTTAGCGGGTGGGGTAGCCTAACGCCAACTACCCACCCGCTAACGCAGGTGGTACTTACAGGATAAGCCGCCCCCATTTTACTGACGTAGCCGCTTTAAATGCTTGCCAGACAGGCGCTTTCTGGAGTAAAAAGGCGTCGCGTTCTTATCTGAGTGCTACCCGGCGCCTTTCTCAAAAAGGTCGTGATTTTGCTTCCGGATCGACTCGCTCCTCGGATTTGCCGTGGACAATCGGAATTTGTGTTATCACCAAACTGAGAAAGCGTATCTGTTAATTTTCAATTAATAGTAAGCTGACCCACCGAGTCTCAAATTAACTAAGGAGAATTAGATCATGTTTGCGTTTACTACGCAGTGGCTAAACCATTCGCTTCGTTTGACAGCCTTTTTGATCGCCATAGCAGTTTTTGGGCTTCTCGGGTCCAGCGTCGCTTTAGGTCAGGCGCAAGCCAACGCCGCCGACGTGCAGGGTTACGTCAGGGACGCACAGGGCGCGATAGTTATCGGCGCATCCGTGACGGCCCGTAATCCGGCCACGAACACCACCAAAAACACGACTACGAACGACGATGGCTATTATCAAATCGTCGGTCTTCCGCCGGGCGACTACGAACTAACTGTTGAGGCAGCGAACTTCAAAAAATCCGTGTTACCAACCGTTACCCTGACCGTGGGACAGCGAGCAAATCTCGACGTGGCCCTGGAAGTGGGTCAGGTGAGCGAAGTTGTGACCGTTTCGGGCGCCACCGCTGAGATTGTGGAGACATCGAGAACGGCAGTAGCCACAACCGTCGATCAGCAACGAATCGACAACCTGCCAATCAATGAACGAAATTATCTGGCCTTTGCACTCACCACCTCTACAGTGAGTCGCGACAACGGCCGTCCCATCGGGCCCGCGCCTACGACCGGCTTAAACTTTGGCGGCCAGCGCGGACGCTCAAATTTGGTCCAGGTTGACGGCGCCGACAACACTGACAACTCAGTTAACGCTTCCCGCTCCACTGTCAGTCAGGAAGCTGTTCAGGAGTTTCAGGTTGTAACCAATTCGTTTGCGCCGGAGTTTGGACGCTCTTCAGGCGGTATCGTGAATGTGGTCACCAAGAGCGGCACCAACGATTTTCGCGGCAACGTTTTTGGTTTTCTAAGAGATAAGAGCTTCCAGGCGCGCAATCCTTTCGCGCCGATCGATAAGCCGGATTTTCGCCGGACCCAATACGGTGTGACACTTGGTGGTCCATTCGATCGCGATCGCACCTTCTTCTTCTTTGCCTTTGAACAACGCCGGCGCGATGAGTCGGGTTTCTTTACCAGCAACGTGGGCCAGGGCCTGGGCAGCAGTGTCACGATCGGCGCTCCGTTTCTGCCGTTTAGTCAGACCTTCGCTAACATAACCGGACCACAGGCTTCTTATGTGACGGGTCTGCTTGGCACGGCCGCCACCTTGATCGGCACCGGCGTTCCCGCGAACATCGCCCAGGGATCGGCCATCGCGGGCGCGGCCGTTCAATATGCGGCGCTGGCGTCTAGCGGCGGCGTCACCGCCCTCACGGGTACAAATCCCTTGCGCAGCGTGGGCGGCGCGATACCGGCCGGCACCATAATCGGGGGGCGGTTCTTTTTAACAGGCGCTCCGATTCCTGTTTCCGACATCGCCTTTAGACCTCTGAACAGTTTATTGAGAATCTTCCCCGTCACGGATAGAACCACCTACAACTCTTTCCGCCTGGACCACCGCATCACCAACAGTCATCAGATGAATCTCCGCCTTGGTTACAACCCGAGCGAGATCAGCGGCATTCAGGTGGAATCGCAAAACCAGTCACTCGGGCAGAACGATTTTTCGCGCACCGGTATTCAAAAGTTGCGCGACTTTTCAGCGGTCGCAAGTTTGACGTCAACCTTATCGCCCTCAGTGGTTAATGAGTTGCGCTTCAATTTTGGCGAGCGCCGCGCGACCTTCAAATCTCAGAACGGTGAAGCTGTTGCTTTCAACATTTCCGATACGGCGTTCATCGGTCGCGAATTGTTCTCGCCGGTCATTCGTACCGAGACTCGTTACCAGTGGACCGACAACATCAACGTTCTAGCCGGTAACCACTCGTTCAAATTTGGCGGCGACTTTGCTTTCGTCCGCATTCCGGAAGCTGTATTCGAATTGAATTTCGCCGGCTTGTTTAATTTTGGCGGCTTGTCAGCCACGACGCTGGCGGCGTTTCCCACGCTTCCCGGTGTGGGTGCCGCTCCGGACTTTACCCCCGTGCAGCAGTATGGGTTGGGCTTCCCCGGCAGCTTCATTCAGGGCTACGGAAACCCTGTCAGTAAGATCGCCAATAAACCAATGGCCTTCTTCGCCCAGGACTCATGGAAAATCAAACCCAACCTGACGCTCAATTACGGCGTGCGCTACGATTACGAAATAACCGATCAGATAGCGCCCACGGCGTTTAGGGATCCGCTGTCCGGTATCAACCTAACTGCCGCCGACATTCTGGCGGCCCAGAATGTGCTCAACGTTCAGCAGGGATTCCCGCGTGATAAGAACAATATCGCCCCACGGCTGGCGATTGCCTGGGACCCACAGAACAACGGCAAGACGGTCATCCGTGCGGCGTTTGGAATGTTCTACGACCACCCGCTTCTCGCGGCGGCGTTTAACTCCGACATCGGCGATGCTGCGCAGCAACA
>JBGTCM010000464.1:0-3325 GCA_041748795.1 Pyrinomonadaceae bacterium | reverse complement strand
GACGTATCCCGGCTCAGAAAATGCCGAAAACCGTTACAAGATCGAGCAACGCGGTGAGCACTTCTTCATTTCGATGACGGTCGACCTGATCGTGGTCAGTATCCTGCTTGCTTTGGTCAACCGGCAGCAGAAACGGCTCGTAGAGGCGCAGGAACACCTGGCCCACAATGAGAAGATTTCAACCCTCGGTCGGGTTGCGGCCCAGGTGGCCCATGAGGTGAGGAATCCGCTTTCTGGACTACTGCTCTACTCGATGCATCTAAAAGGCAAAGTTGCCGGTCAATTGGCCGATGGCGAGTTGCAACTCATCGACAAGATCATCGAGACCATTAACCATTTAACTAGCACCACAGAACAGATTCTCAATTTTGCCCGTCCCGTCAAACTGTCCCCGCAGTGGGTTGATCTCAACCGCGTGGCCGGCGACGTCATTCAACTACTCAATTCTGAAATCTCAGCAAATGGGATCGAAGCCAGGGTTGACTTGTGTGATTCAGACGTCACGGGAATGCTCGACGAGGCTTCAATTCGCGCCGCATTGCTCAATCTGGGTCTCAATGCGATCCAGGCTATGCCGGGCGGTGGTGTGTTGACGATAACCACTGGTGCTGATGGAGATTCACTTTCGCTGGTTGTAAGCGATACCGGTTCAGGAATCACCGAGGAACAAATCAAACACATGTTTGAGCCATTCAATACGACCAAGAGCCGCGGCCTGGGCCTGGGTATGCCGTACGCGCAAAAAATTGTGGAGCAACATGGCGGCGCAATCTCGGTTTCGAGCCAACCAGGCCATGGCACTCGGGTCAGAATCGAGTTGCCCGGAAAAAGAGGAGTGACGAGGTGAAAGAACCTTTACCCAATCGGATCCTTGTAGTTGACGACGAGAGGAGCATAACCGGCGTTCTTGAGATCATTCTTGGTGAGTCAGGCTATAACGTCACAATTGCCCACAATGTGTTTGAGGCCACGAAGGTTCTGCGTGACCGTAACATCGACCTGGTGATTACTGACCTTCGCTTATCGGACGGCACCGGAATCGACTTGATTGGTCAAATAAAGAAAGACACTCCTGAAACTGAAGTAATCCTAATGACCGGCTATGGCTCGCTCGACATCACGATTGAGGCCATCAAGCGGGGGGCCTACTACTATTTGGAGAAGCCTTTTACCCCCGATGTCTTGCGTACGCTGGTAGGTCGTGCCTTACAGTTTGCGAGATTGAGACGCGAAAATCAGTCATTGAAGCGCACACTCGCAGGTGATGTGGAGACGTTTGGGATGATGGGCCGCGACGAAAAGATGCGGCAGATTATCGAGACGATACGCACTGCTGCGCCGTCTGATGCCTCCGTGTTGATAGAAGGGGAAAGCGGTACAGGAAAGGAATTGATCGCGACCGCCTTTCACACCGAAAGCCACCGCGCCGATCGTCCATTCATTCGCATCAACTGCGCTGCCATTCCTCACGAGCTGATTGAATCAGAGTTATTCGGTTACAAGAGAGGCGCATTCACCGGAGCTGACCGCGACAAGCGAGGGCTGATCGAAGCTGCCGCCGAAGGAACGCTCCTGCTCGATGAAATCGCGGAAATGCCGGCGCATCTCCAGACCAAGCTGCTGCGTGTCTTACAAGAGCGTAAACTGCGCCGTCTGGGTGACGAACGAGAGATAGATGTGAATTTTCGTCTCGTGTCGGCGACTAACCGCGACACTTCGGCACTGCTCGCAGAAGGTGTGTTGCGCAAGGATCTTTACTTCCGCATCAGCACGATCAAAATCAAAGTGCCGCCCCTGCGAGAACGGCTCGATGATGTGATTCTCATTGCCAAACGCTTCCTCGATCGCTACAACGAGCAATACAACAAAAACATTCGGGAGATTTCTCCAGAGGCTGCTCAGCGTTTGATCCGCTACGACTGGCCCGGCAACATTCGCGAGCTCGAGAGTGTTATCGAGCGAGCAGTATTGTTTTGTCCGGGTGACGTTTTGATGCCTGGCTGTCTACCTGAAGACTTTCAAAACGCTCAGGCCGCGGGCACAAGGTTTGTTATTCCTCCGCTGCTTGCTATGGAAGAGATCGAACGCGAGGCAATCGTGCAAACTCTCGAACGGACCAGCGGAAACGTCAAGAAGAGCGCTCAGATTCTCCACTTTCCCCGCCCTACGTTCTATCGCAAGCTGAAGAAGTTTGGGATCAAGGTTGAAAGAACTCACTGACAACTCGTCGAAAGTACTTCTTCCAAACCTGAGCAGATGCAACTCCTTGGAGTGCGCCGCCCTGTCGACGCTTTGCCCCGCGGCGGCTCGGCGCGCTCTCACGATATATCAATTCTGAGCTATAGAGCCTCCCACCCAACAAACGCTGCGACAAGTCGCAGCAGGCCAAAGCGCCGACAACCGGGCACCCTAGCGCGGCAGCCGCACTGGGGTGGCGTCGCGGCACACTCCAAGGGGAGCACGCAAGCTCTGGTCGCCTTCTGCTGATTTAGGACAAAGTCGTGGAACGGAACCCGCGTAGGTTGACGAGCAGTTACACTCGATCAAGGCGCGAGGCGGATAAACAACGGTGCTCGATCAAGCAACTCACGAGAAGATTCCTATTCTGGTTATCGACGATGAGCCGGTAATAGGTGACGCGCTTAAACTTGTGCTGGAGTCAAACGGGTATCAGGTGGTACTGATCGAAAAGGGACTCGAGGGAATCATCCAGGCCGGCAGCAATCGTTTTTCTATTGGCATTATCGATCTATTCCTTTCCGACAGCTCCGGCTTGCAGGTAATCAAAACAATTCGTGAAAAGCACCCGGAGATAATGCTGATATTGATGACAGCAAAAGGGACGCCTCAGGCTTTCGCGGAAGCGGTGCGCCTTGGGGTTGTCGGCATTCTCACAAAGCCCTTCCGCCCCTCCGATGTCCTCCAGTTAATCACCCGCGTGTTGGCCCAATAGGGCGGCCCAACCAGCCTCGGTCGCTCTCGTTTCCTTCACCTCACCCTGATCCATAACATGATTCATCGTGAAGCACGCAGAGCCGTGCTTGTCTCACGTTGAAACACTCCTTTTGCCCTCGCTTTGAGTTAACAGTCATGAAGGCAGCGAGCGAACGTTTTTTTATGCGGGCATGCCCGTTGCAATGATGGATGCCAAATTCGCGTGGGCCGCCACAGAGTCTATCGACGTTGATGTGCACGACCTTCGCAATTCTTTCACGACTTTAAGTCTTGCTTTTAAGTAACGACGACAGGTTCAAGACATTGGTTGCGAACATGCGACCCAAGGCGGCCGCCCACAAGGTTTTTGACCTTACCGTCTCGCGCCAAC
>JBGTCM010000463.1:0-8251 GCA_041748795.1 Pyrinomonadaceae bacterium | reverse complement strand
CTGCGCGAGACCGGTGGCCGTCGCCGCGCCCGTGCCTGTTCCAGTGTTGCTGGTACCTGTGTTTCCGGTGCTACCGCCTGGTTGCAAGGTTCCGGGAAAAGTTGTGCTGTTCTGCGACATGCTGTGTTTCTCCTTTGAATTCAATCGAAAATTTCTGAAAGCTCTATTCCAACTAGAAGTATCACCGAAATGTGTGCAAACAATGTGCCCCTTACGATATTCGCTCGATTACGTCTTATTGGCCGATTGAAGCCTCAATAACGGAAAACGCAATTGATTTCTTGTTGCGAAAGGGTACAAGTGGAAGTTGCGTAGATCGGGAACAATACAACCCCGGATGAGACGTAGAAACTTATTTTGTGGAGTAAAAGACTACTCAGAAACTAATACTAAAGCCTTTGTAATGCTCGGTGCATCCAGCATCCGGCGCCACCGCGCTGGGTTCTGAATTGATCCGCGAAACTGCATTCGCACCGGCGTGGCCTCTTCACTTGACTGGCTTCCCGGACAGATGGTAAGTAAGTACTTACTTTGGCCTCAAATATCGGAGAAGGCCGTCAGGAAAGCCAATACTTGCAGGAACAAATCATTAAAAAGTCAGTAGACACTACCGTGACCACGCGCATGACCGCGGAAGACAGAAAACTACAAATCCTCCGCGTGGCTGTCAGTCTCTTTTCGCGCAAAGGGTTTGGCGGCACCACGACCAAGGAAATCGCGCAGGCGTCAGGGGTCTCGGAAGCCATGGTCTTCCGGCATTTTGCGACCAAGGATGAGCTCTACTCAGCCATTCTCGATCACAAGGCTTGCTCGGGCGACAAAATGAACCCTGAGGAGATGGTGTCGGAAGCACTCAAAGAAAAAGACGACCGGGCCGTGTTTGAGCGACTGGCTCTCGGCGCGCTTACTCATCACGAGATGGATCCGGAGTTTCAGCGATTGCTGCTTCACTCTGCTTTGGAAGGACACGAGCTCGCGCAAATGTTTTTTGAGAAGTTTGTGCAACGTGTTTACCAACTTCTGGGTGGCTACATCACTGAACGGCAGCGCGACGGCGCCCTCGTAAAAATGGATCCGGCGATTATCGTGCGCGCCTTCATCGGCATGGTGGTCCACCATTCACTCAACAACAACCTCTGGGATCCGAATCGCCGCCTGCTCAAGCTTTCCAACGAAGATGCCGCAAGGCACTTCGCTGACATTCTTCTCAACGGGATCAGCGCCGGCAAGGAATCGAAGCTGAAAAAGAAAAACGGATTGAAAGTCTCGGCGCCGTCCGGGAAGAACTCGTCCAGAAAGAACTAGAGAGTAAAATGTTTTTTCCCAAACCATTGCCATTGTTGTCGCTGGTAGTAATCCTTTCGGGCCTTCTTTTGGCTACGTCGTGCGGAGGGTCAAAGGCCAACGTCCGTAAAGACGAGACCAGTACGCAGCCTGCGGTTGTTGACGTCACTACCGCGCCGGCAATCCTGCGAGAGCTACCGAGGTTTTTTGAGGCGACCGGGAGTTTGAGCGGCGACGAGCAGACGGACATTGCGCCGTCGGTGGCGGGTAAGGTCGTTTTCATAGGCGCCGAAATGGGCACATACGTAAAGCGGGGTCAGACGATCGTCCGCCTTGATGACGTAGATTCGAAGCTTCGCGTGCAGCAGGCCCAGGCGCAACTTGAGCAGACGAAGGCAGCGCTTCGACAGGCGGAAGAAAAAGTCGGGGTACGTCCGGGCCAGGCTTTCGATATGAATAGAGTCCCTGAAGTCTCGAATGCTCGAGTAGCGTTGGAGTTGGCTGAAAAGAACCTGCGCCGCGCCGAAAAGTTGATCGAATCGGGAGACATCTCGCGGTCGGTTTACGACCAGCAGAAGGCCCAGCGCGATCAGTTGAAAGAACAATTTGAATCAGCACTTTCACTGGCACGACAGAATTACGCGGCGGTCAATACGGCGCGAGCAAACGTCGCCAACGCTGAAAGCCAACTGAGTCTCGCCCGGCGAACGTTGTCCTATGCGGATGTTTACTCGCCCATTGATGGCTTCGTGTCGGAACGAAGTGCCGACCTGGGCGAATACGTGTCGCCGACCACAAAGGTGGCTACCGTCGTGCGCATTAATCCTTTGCGAGTACGCATTGATATTCCTGAGCAGGCGATACCGGAAGTACGAGTGGGCCAGTCAGTATCGGTGACCACCAGCGCCTGGCCGGACAAGAGTTTTAGCGGGCGGATTGCACGCATCTCACCCAATGTCACGCCAACCTCGCGAACACTGACCGTCGAAGCGGAAATTGAAAACGGAAGTGGCACTTTAAAACCTGGACAATTCGCAACCGTCCGAATCCTTCAGGCGCGTGCCGAGCCCGCTTTGCTGGTGCCGGCGCGAGCAGTACGCACGGAGTCAGGCGTTAGTCGCATATTTGTGATCAAGGATGGTCACGCTCGTGAGCGCGTGGTCCAACTCGGACAGGCGGATGGCGACCTGGTGGAAATCAAGGGCGGTGTGGCAGCGGATGAGCCTGTGGCGACAAGCAACGTTGAGCTCTTAAGCGACGGAATGGCGGTCAGACAGTGATAGTCCAAAGTCCAATGTCCAAAGTCCAAAGTCTGGAATGGGTTGGGCTAATTCTAAGCTGGTAGCGCGCACAGAGACGGCGTTTTCGACATTGGACATTGGACTTTGGACTTGTATTGAACGATGCAGAAATTAGCTGAAATTTGTGTCAGGCGTCCGGTGTTTGCGACGATGCTGATCCTTAGCCTGACGGTCGTCGGGCTCTTCTCCTATCAGTCGCTCGGCGTCGATCTGTTTCCGAAAATCGATCTGCCAACGATCACTGTCACGGTGGTTAACCCCGGTGCTTCTCCACAGGAGATCGAGACGGAGATAACCGACAAAGTAGAAGGCGCAGTCAATACCATCAGTGGCATCGACGAGTTGCGTTCCACTTCGGTCGAGGGTGTGTCCCAGGTTTTTATCACCTTCCTGTTGGAAAAGAATCCTGACATCGCGGCCCAGGAAGTCCGCAACAAGATTGACCTGATCGTTAACGACCTTCCCGTCACTGCTGAGCAGCCAATGGTCCAGAAGCTGGACACCGATGCGGCGCCGGTCGTGCGTATTGCGGTTTCCGCGCCTCGATCTTTGCGTGAAGTCACTGACGTCGCCGACAAAAGAATCAAGCAGCAAGTTGAATCGATTAGCGGTGTGGGCCAGGTCCAGATCATCGGCGGCCGGCAACGCGAAATTCAGGTCTGGGTAGATCCTGACAAGCTCCGCGCTTTTAACGTCACGGTTGCCCAAGTGGCCGACGCAGTTCGCGCTCAAAACATGGAAGTACCGGGAGGCCGCATTGACGAAGGTACGCGCGAACTAACGGTCAGGACGATGGGCCGCATTGTATCGCCGGCGGAGTTTAATAACCTGGTTGTCGGCACACGGGGAAATTATTCAGTAAAGCTTAGCGACGTTGGCTATGCGGAAGACGGAGCTGAAGAGCCTCGTACGGAAGCTCGGCTCAACGGCCAGCCGGCTGTGACGTTGGTCATCTCGAAACAGTCGGGACAGAACACGGTGGCCATTGCGGATGCAGTAAAAGAGAAACTGCTTGAAGTTCAGAAGACGCTGCCGGCTGGTTTCAAGACCCAGGTCGTCGGCGACCAATCCATTTTTATCAAGGCTTCTATCGAAGCAATTCAAACGCATTTAATCGAAGGCAGCATACTCGCGGCCATCGTGGTCTTTGTTTTTCTCTGGAGCTTCCGGTCCACGATCATTGCGGCCCTCGCTATTCCCACCTCATTGATTGCAACGTTTGGCCTAATGGCGTTGATGGGATTCACACTCAACAACATCACAATGCTGGCGTTGACGTTGATGGTTGGCATTGTGATCGACGATGCGATCGTGGTGCTGGAAAATATCTATCGTTTCATTGAAGAGAAAGGTATGCCGCCATTCCAGGCGGCCATTGAGGGAACACGCGAAATCGGTCTCGCCGTTTCGGCCACCACACTGTCGTTGTTGGCAGTGTTTCTGCCCGTCGGATTCATGGGCGGCATCGTCGGGCGCTTCATGTCGTCGTTTGGTTTGACTTCCTCTTTTGCCATCGCGGTGTCGCTACTGGTTTCGTTCACGCTGACACCGATGCTGGCAGCGCGATTGATCAAGCGCAGCAAGGATGCTGAGGAAGGCCCAATCGAACGCCTGATTGAGCCTTCGGATCATGGTTCGAAGCAGTCGCGGTTTTATCGTCCGATTGACCGGACCTATACGAGGATGTTGGGTTGGTCCATGGCCCATCGATGGGTCATCGTCGTGGCCTGTTTGCTGGTAATCGTCAGCATCGTGCCATTGTTCATGTTTGTCGGTAAAAACTTTCTGCCGGTGGACGACCAGTCGCAGTTTGAGTTGACAGTCCGCACGCCGGAAGGCTCGACCTTGCCGTTCACCTCCACGCTCACCGAGCGGATTGCCGCCCAGGTTGGACAACTGCCGGGTGTTTCCGACACGTTGACGACTGTCGGCGGTGGGCAACAGGAACAGGTAAACGACGCCTCGATCTACGTCAAATTGTTGCCGTTGGAAGAACGCGACATATCGCAAAACGACCTGATGGTGCGGGCCAGATCTGAGATCCTGGCTAAATTCCTGAAAGAATACCCGGGACAGCTACGGACCAGCGTGCAGCAGGTTGCAGCTTTCTCCGGCGGTGGATTCCGAAACGCCGATCTGCAGTATGTGATTGGCGGTCCAGATCTCGCGAAGCTGACACAGTATTCCGATGCCATGTTGGCGAAGATGAAGACCATTCCGGATGTGGTCGATGCTGACTCGACGTTGGTTACAGGTAAACCTGAGCTGCGCGTGATTATCGATCGGGCGCGGGCCGCGGACCTGGGAGTGCGGGTCGGCGACATAGCACAGGCCCTGAACACTCTGGTGGCCGGTCAAAAAGTTTCGACCTTCAATGCCGGCACCGATCAATACAACGTGCGCGTCCGTGCGATTGGAGAATTCCGCGCCAGCGTTGAGGGTTTGCAGCGCATGATTGTCGCATCTTCGAAGATCGGGTGGGTGAGTCTCGACAATCTGGTGCGAATTGAAGAAGGTACGGGGCCCTCGGCAATCGACCGGCTTAATCGCCAGCGCCAGGTGATGTTGCTGGGTAATGTCAGGCCGGGCGGTTCGCAGGCCGACGTCATCACCAGGATGAACCAGTTTGCGAAAGAGGTAAACATCGATCCGGCGTACACGACCGGTTTGGCAGGACGTTCGAAGGAACTGGGTCGCGCGGGCTACTACTTCATGCTTGCCTTCGTCTTGTCGTTTGTCTTCATGTACATGGTGCTGGCAGCGCAGTTTGAATCATTCATTCACCCGGTGACCATCCTGTTAACACTGCCGCTGGCGATACCGTTTGGCATCGTCTCGCTTCTGATTACAGGACAGACGGTAAACATCTTCTCCGGGCTCGGTTTGCTGTTGCTCTTTGGTGTGGTCAAGAAGAACGCGATTTTGCAGATCGATCACACGAACGGTTTGCGCGCGCAAGGCATGGAACGGCTTGAAGCAATCATCCGCGCCAACCGCGAACGGCTGCGGCCGATTTTGATGACTACCATTGCGTTGGTGGCGGGGATGTTGCCGCTGACGATTTCCAGTGGGCCGGGTTCGGGCACGAACCGGTCGATAGGGGTGCTGGTGGTTGGCGGACAATCATTATGTTTGTTGCTGACACTACTGGCAGTGCCGGTTTTTTATTCGCTGTTTGACGACCTTGGCCGCAGCAGAGTTTGGGGAATGATCGGACGAGGCGTTACGGGAACGTTCGGTCGGTTAAGACGTAGGACAGCGGATGCGACAACGTCGCTGCTGAGTTTGATTTCGAGAAATTAGTAGCGCGGTCAGTAGGCCGACCGTGAGGAGGGGCGTCTTAACAGCCCTATCATGACCTTAATTACGTCGGGCTACTGCCGGTTGAACTGAGTTAGACCAATGATTGAACTTGTAACAGAATCTCTTTTGCGGCTTCGAGGCCGCACCGTGTTGGCCTCAGCGCCAAAGGCGCGAAATGTAAAAGCCCAGGGCAACGCCCTGGGTGATCAGCTGTTGAACCCTGGAAGCGCTGAAGGCGCGAAATCCACATGGGCTGCAATACATTCCGCGCTTTCAGCGCTGAGAAGCTTCAACTGGCTTCACCTGGGCCGGTGGCCCAGGCTATTACATTTCGCGCCTTTGGCGCTGAGAACTCGACTGTGCGGCGGCAAAGCCGCGATGTTCGTGTTGGTCTTTATGCTTTGCGCTCTACCGGTCTTTGGTCAAACACCAAGTGCAAGCCCAACCCCGGTTCCATCACCGCAAGAACTGACCGTCCCTGCAATCGCGCCTGATTTTCGTCCGGCCGAGCGGCCTCTGCCGGAGCTCGGACGTGTTGGTGTTGATATGGACCAGCAACGGCCGCTGTCTCTTCGTGAGGCGCTGGCCATGGCTCTGGAAAACAACAAAGACATCGAGGTCGCGCGTCACAACGTCAAGATTGCCGAGTTTGATTTAAAGGGAGCGCGCGGCGTATATGACCCGCGCATAAGTTCTTCTTCCTATTACGAGAGAATCGAGAGCCCAATCTCGAGTTTTCTGAGCGGCGGTGGTGCAGACGCCTCAATTACGCAAACGGACTACACGGCGACGGCCAGACTCGAAGGCTTGTCTCCGGCGTTCGGCGGAAATTATCGGCTCGATTTTTCTTCTATTCGGCTCACCACAAACAATCTGTTTGCGGCGCTTAATCCTCAATATCCAACAGCGCTGAACTTTACTTATACCCAGCCGCTGGTTCGCGGACTGCGTTTTGATAACAACCGTCGTCAGATTGAGATCGCAAAAAAGAACCTCTCGCTTACGGACGCTCAGTTTCGTCAGCGAGCAATCGAAACTATTACCGGCGTGCAACGCGCATACTGGGACCTCGTGTTTGCGCTTCGAAATTTGCAGGTACAAAAGGATGCAGTTCGCGATTCGCGCATGCAGATGGAACATAACAAGCGGCTGGTATCAGAAGGTGCGCTGGCTCCAATCGATATTGTTGCCGCGGAAGCGCAGGTGGCCGGTTTCGAGCAAACGCTCTTTAGCTCACTTGAAGAAGTGGCCCGTACTGAAAACAATTTGAAAAACCTGATTGCAGTGAACCGTCAGGCTGACCTTTGGAGCTCGTCCATCATTCCAACCGACTCCGTCGATATCGTTGCGCCCCAGGTGTCGTTGCCTGAGGCTTTGAAAACGGCGATGGACAACCGGCCGGAGCTGCAGCAATCGAATCTCGCGCGAGAGATCAACCAGATCGACCAGAGGTATTTGAAAGACCAGACCAAGCCTGCGATCGATCTCTTCGCGACCTACGGCATGGTCGGATTGGCCGGTGCTATCAACGGAGCCGGCAGCAATCCATTTACTGCGTCGAGTGCAGAACTGCGCGAGCGAGTGGATCTGTTATCGCGGTTGAATGGCCTGCCGGGTTTGCCGGCGCCACCGGTACAAGCGCTCTCAGGGAATTTGATTGGCGGTTACGACCAATCAATCCAAAACCTGCTCGGCAATAAGTTCACCAATTTCCGGGCGGGTGTTCAGATTAACCTGCCGCTGAGAAATCGCACGGCCAAGGCCCAACTGGGACGTTCGTTTGTAGAGGGAGAGCGGATTGCGACTCAGCGGGAGCAGTTGGAGCAGTCGATTCAGGTTGACGTGAGGAATGCTTTGCAGGCCGTACGCAGCAATGAAGCGCGTTTGCGCGCCGCCAGCATTGCGCGGCAAGCAAGCGAACAGCAGTATCAAAGCGAACAGAGGAAACTTGATGCCGGCCAGTCGACAGTATTTTTAGTGCTCGAGCGGCAAACGGCGTTGACTAACGCACGTGGAAATGAGCTCCGTGCGCAAACCGATCTCAACAAGGCGATCGCCGAATTGCAAAGGGCAACAGGCAATGCGCTCAGCTCAAACAGTATCACCGTGCGTGTACGATAGATGATGCGGTGACCTACAGGCTGTAGTTCAGAGTTCAAGCTTTAGCTTGCGTGGGTGGAGATGAAGCTGCGCTATGTGCTCACGAGGCAGCAACCTGAAGGTTGAACTAGCTTTGCCCGAAAAGTATTTAAAGTCCCTCTTCTCTGTGCACCCTCTGTGTTCTCTGTGTCTTTGTGGTGGTCAATTTTCGAGCAAAATTCACCACAGAGCCACAGAGGACACTGAGGTTGCACAGAGAGATC
>JBGTCM010000462.1:0-2626 GCA_041748795.1 Pyrinomonadaceae bacterium | reverse complement strand
ACTTTGAACCACGCAACTAATTAAAGAACCCAGCGCGGGATGCTGGAGGCAGCGACCCAATGCGCAGCTTAATTACTTAATGTGGAGTAGCCTAAAGGATCCCGCGGTACCGCGCTGGGTTCCGTATTTTTCACTTTAGACTCAAGGCTCTTCCGGTTACGCCGCCTGATATGGGGCGGTGGCTCTGCCCCGCCGGGACGGCGCGTTCATAAGTTTGGGGGCTATGCCCCCGGGGCGCAGCCCGAAGAGCAAAGGTCAGACGCGACGGAAGGGCATAGCCGCTTCCGCACATCCGGCGGCAAAGCCGCGACGCGGCAGTCAGATCGCCATCCACATATTTGAGAGACTCAAGGGAGACATATGACCATAAGGAAAGTAACGACCAAGGGAAAAGCAAAGCCGAAGTCGGCCGGAGTAAAGGTGCCAACGGCGGATGCCAAGCTGAAAGAGTTGGCAGAGAATTCTCCATACCGCGCCAACGACGCGAAGATTGATGACCTGGAGAAGAATCTCGAGGACGGTGGTGGAGAATTCCTTACAACCAATCACGGCGTTCGCATTAACGATAATCAGAATTCGCTCAAAGCTGGAGATCGCGGGCCGACTCTCATGGAGGATTTCATCCTTCGCGAGAAGATTACTCACTTCGACCATGAACGTATTCCTGAACGGGTCGTGCACGCACGAGGCTCGGCCGCACATGGCTACTTCCAGGTTTACGAGTCGATGGCCCAGTACACGAAGGCCCAGTTCTTACAGGATCCATCGGTTAAGACACCAGTGTTCGTTCGCTTCTCCACAGTCGCAGGTTCCCGTGGTTCGACCGATCTTGCCCGTGACGTGCGTGGGTTTGCCGTAAAGTTTTACACGCAGGAAGGGAATTACGATCTGGTTGGCAATAACATGCCCGTCTTCTTTATTCAGGATGCGATTAAGTTTCCCGACCTTGTCCACGCGGTAAAGCCCGAACCGCACAACGAGATCCCACAAGCGGCATCCGCTCATGACACCTTCTGGGATTTCATCTCGCTAATGCCTGAATCAATGCACATGATCATGTGGTTGATGTCGGACCGCGCAATTCCCCGAAGCTACCGCATGATGGAAGGCTTCGGCGTTCACACCTTCCGCTTCGTCAACGATCAAGGCAAGGCGCGCTTCGTAAAGTTTCACTGGAAACCGCTGCTGGGTCTGCATCAGGTCGTCTGGGACGAAGCCCAAAAGATCTCCGGCAAGGACCCCGACTTTCATCGCCGCGATCTCTGGGAAGCAATCGAAAATGGCGACTACCCGGAATGGGAATTTGGTGTGCAGATAGTCGAAGAGAAAGACGAGCACAAGTTTAGTTTTGACCTGCTCGATCCCACAAAAATAATTCCCGAAGAGCTCGTGCCGGTGCGCCGAATTGGCAAGCTGACGCTCAATCGCAACCCGGAAAACTTTTTTGCCGAAACTGAGCAAGTCGCTTTTCACACGGGCCATGTTGTACCGGGCATCGACTTCACAAACGATCCGCTTCTTCAGGGACGGCTCTTCTCATATCTGGATACACAGCTACTGCGTTTGGGTGGTCCAAATTTTCATGAGATTCCGATCAACCGTTCAATCGCGCCGGTGCACAACAATCAACGCGATGGCTTTATGCGTCAGACCATCAACAAGGGACAATCGGCACACGACCCAAACACAACTCGAGGCGGCTGCCCGTTTCAGGCGGGCGCAGACATGAGTGGGTTTACCAGTTTTGCGGAGAGAATCGATGGTCAGAAGATTCGCGCGCGCAGCGCCAGCTTCTTCGATCATTTCAGCCAGGCGACACTCTTTTATAACAGCCAGTCTGAAGTGGAGAAGGCCCACATAGTCCGCGCGTTTCGTTTTGAGTTGGGTAAAGTCGAGACGCCGCCCATCAGAGAGCGGATGCTGGGGTTGATAGCGCAGGTCGACAAAGACCTGGCAAATCAGGTGGCTGAAGGTTTGGGTTTAAGCGTGCCGTCGAAGCTGGATAAGCCTCTGAACATGAGCATCCCGGCTGACGGTGATCCACGCAAGTTTCAGCCGAAGCGTGTCCCACAGGAGATAGAAGACTCTCCGGCATTGAGCATGGTCGATAATCCAAATTTTCCCAAAGACTCGATCAAGACACGCAAGATAGCGTTCCTGTTGGCCGATGGATTTGACGACGACGCCGTTTCAGATATGAAGAAGGCACTGATGACTGCCGGCGCACTGGCTATGACGGTTGCTCCTCGACTTGGGGTTTTGACGGGAGCAAACGGTGAAGAGTGTAAAGCTGATTTCAGTTTTCTTACTGGATCGTCAGTCTTGTTTGATGCGGTTTACATTCCGGGAGGAGACGCGAGTGTTACGGCCCTCAAGAGTGAGAACGAAGCGCTCAATTTCGTTGACGAGGCCTACAAACACTGCAAAGCGATCGCCGCCAGCGGAGACGGCGTGGGCTTGTTGGCCAGATTCCTGGGTGAGAAGTTGAACGAGACAAACGCCACTGGTGATTTAGTTTCGACTAACGAGGGTCTGGTTATTAGTCGTGGACCAGCGAGCGACAACTTTGCGTCAGCTTTCATTGATGCGATTGCTCAGCATCGCCATTGGGAGCGCGAACGAGTTT
>JBGTCM010000461.1:0-4036 GCA_041748795.1 Pyrinomonadaceae bacterium | reverse complement strand
CAAGGCAACGTCGGAACGGCTTATCGTCAACGTGCGCAGATCCTCGTCTTCTACTTTATTTTCGTCGCGGTGGGAATTGTGCTGATGAGGGAAAGATGGGAAGAAAGAAGAGCCCAGGACGTGCTCGCGCGCGCCAAGATGAGTCGCCGTGCCATTCCAACAATGCCATCGAGCCAACCGGCAGTGGATTGATTTTCCGCGTAAACTTCGGACAGTAAAATTAGACGAGGTTTACAAGACCGGTAATCTCGGACCGGTCAGGCATTCATTCCTGTTGATCCTGTAACTCTGTCGAGAGCGGTACTGCACCCCTTCAGCTAGGCTTTCCCCCTTATTTTTGCCCACGCGAATCCCAGGTATTCATGCATGGCGAGCTCTGCCTGGCGCAACTTGGTGGCGCTGGGATAAAACGACGATGGTCGTAAGCTCTCACCTCCGTAAGAATTGTAGTCGGTAGGCGCCGGTATCGGATTCAATCCGGCTTTCCGAAACATGGCAATCGAACGAGGCATATGGGCTGCGGACGTTACAAGAATAAAGCGATCATTACCAACCATTGGACGCACAAGCTGGGCCTGACCTTCTGTGTCCTGTGACTGTCTTTCAAGTACCACTGCGTCACTTGCAATTCCAAGATCCTGAGCCACACTCCCCATGATGTCTGCCACCGGTACAGAGTCGAAGACATTACCTTCTGAGAGGATCAGCTTTGAGCCCGGAATCGCTCGCTGAAGTCGAATCCCCTCAATTACACGGGCGAGGGAAGCCGGCGAAAGCTGGCTCGCACTTGGGATCTGAGCGCTATAGGATCCGCCGCCGCCCAACACGACGATCCACTTGATTGGAGTCTCCGGCGTGGAGATGGAAGAGGTCGTCAGGAGCGGTTGATACTGGCGCTCCAGCGGTACCAGTGTCCACGGCGCAAAGATTCCAAAGCTCAAGCTCACTAACCAAAACGTACCCGCCGACACTAATACCTTTCCTGCTTTCTGTTTCTGCGTAAACCAGAGCAATGCCAAACCCAGAAGCAACAAAATCGACGCCAGCGGAAGGGGGAATAGCAAAGGGCCAACCATCTTTTTAAAAAGGAACATTCAATACCTGCCTTCTAGGAATGTGAAAGGGATATCGTCTGGCGATTGCAACGGCGCAGAAGGTGAGCGGGCGGGGAGGAAATTTTGCGCAGTGCCAGAGACTAGTCTCCGACGCCTGCTCCCGCACGGGCGTAATTGCTTCCCAGCAACCGCTCAAACTCGGCCGTGACTTTAGCGTAGCATTCACACGATGCGGATTCCAGACCTCTACGATTCAAAATGGTAAGGTTTCCACGACTATATTTGATCAAGCCGGCTTTTTGGAGCGCTCCTGCAGTTGTTGTCACCACTGGACGAGCCGCCCCCAGCATCTGCGACAGGAATTCCTGCGTGTGCGGGAAAAAATCGGTATCTGCGCGATCGTTCATCGTAAGAAGCCAACGGCAAAGTCTTTGTTCCGCGCTATGAGTTCGATTACAGGCTACCGATTGAGATATTTGTATGAGCGTGGCCAGCGTGTATGCGCTCAGTAACTCCTGCAGACGTCCTCCGCGTTTGAACTCGTGCGCAAGGATGGAACCAGGGAGTTTCAGGGCCGTACCCGGGACCTGCACCAGGTGTTGGTTTGGAGTCGATCCGCCGCCGAGAAAGGCCGACAACCCGGCCACTCCCTCTCTTCCAACGATCCCGCATTCGAGTGTCATGCCGTTTTCCATCAGCGTGATTAGTGAGATTACTGCGTCAAGCGGGAAATAGACATCCCGCGCTGGTTCATCGCCTTCCTTCAGGATTTGTCCCACGCGAAGCGTGACGCATTTGAGGTGAGGAGCAAGTCTCTTGAACTCAACTGGGGGAAGAGCGCTCAGAAGGAAATTCTCGACTCGTGCTTGTAAACCCGCCGGATCAGACATTTAAGTAGTTCTCCTGATGACCCTAAACCGCTAACGAGTGACTTGTAAGCAAACTGCTTACCTTCCTGGCTTCGTTTTTGTAACGATCCGCAAACAAATAGTTTGCGTTAAGGTTGCAACTGTCTCAGCGCTTGCTGATACAACCCAATTATTGGATTTCCATTTCGCAGCATCTGAGACCAACAAACACTGAAACATGCATTGGGACCGGGCGCGAACCGAATCGCGAACGGAAAATGGCGCAGAACTTACCTAACTTGATTCATTTCCAGTGGGCCGATACACTCCGAGTCAAAGGGACGAGCGAAAAACCACGTAGATTTTTCTGGTGTTAAATAAAGTAATAAATAAGGTTCGTGCAATTAGCCGGCTATCCACGCTGGCAGCCGGGTTTGTTTTTAAAAGCCCGGGCGAGGCCTGGTTGCTGACGCGGATGGGCGCGTGGGTTGTCATAATATCGGGCCTCATGCGAATTCAGCCCTTACCGCGCGTTCTGTCCCTGGCTACGCCGCGAAGCAAACCGGGGCGAAGTAAGATATCTAATCAACGTATGGCTGAACTGCTGGACCTGCTTTTGGAAACCGAAATATTTGTGTTTACTCCCACCTGCTGGAAACGTGCCGCAGTGCTCTACCGATATGTGTCGATGAACGGGACGAATGCTCAGATAGTTTTCGGTGTGCGAAAAGAGGGCGACGGAATTTTGAATGGCCACGCATGGCTGGAATCCTCGCGGCAACCTATCCTTGAAAAAGACCCACCGCAGTACCGGGCTACCTACTCGTTCCCGTCCTGAGACTTTCGGAACAGCGTAACGCAAACTGTTAGTTTGCGGACCGTGAGCAAGATACAGGTACGACGTATACGCCTCGGCCTTCACAGTTTTCGGTATAAGAGATATTGCCCAGTCTCCATAAGAATCTCGCACCTGGTACAACCTTCATCAGAGCTGATGACGAGAGATCCCGACGGCGGTTCAGTTTTATACGGCAGGTGCACAAATTCCGAAGCGTTGCGTCCTTCCAGCGCTGCGTACCACAGGGCATGGATATAACCCGGACCCCAATACCCATCGGCGAGGTAAATTGGTCTGGAGGGTATCTGCACAGCCGTGTCGTAGACCTCTTTGTACGGTGCGTCCCAGGCATATGGACGATCATAGCCGTCGCGCCAAAACTTGATCTGGAAATACGTCGCCTGGGCTACCGTGCCCAGCACCAGGGTAATCAACGCCACACGTCTGAATGAAAAGCCGGGTGCTCGGTCCACTATTTTCGACCCATCCGGTTCCGGTTCGTTTACGGCGGCCTTCCAGCGCTCTTCGCCTTTCTCCATTAACCACTCCAGAGCAGGTATCGTAAGAATCATCAAAAATATCGGGTAGGCAATCATTCGACCGGTATGAAATGCATCGATGGTCAGCGCTCCGGGAATTACCGACACAAAGGTGCCGAAGATAATGAATCGCCACCAGGGATTATCTCTGTGGTGAAGCAGTACGACGACGAAGCCCACTATCGCCAGGATAAAGGTCGCTACGAGTATGCTGCCGGTGGCGCCCGGAACATGGTGACGCGGATTAATATCCCCCCTGATCAGCAAGCCCACAAGACTGAGATCCTGAAAGTAACGCGTGATGAATCGCACCAGAATTCCCTGAAGCGTGGTCTCAGTACGGAAGTATGAAAGGATCATAAACCTCGAGCTGAGAGCTGTGGGGTAGCGAAAGTAGAAAACAAGAAAGGGAATGAGAGTGATGCCATATGCCAGCCAGGTTTTTATCACATCAACGAGACGCTGTTTGTTCGTGATAAAGCAAACCAGCCCCAACGCCAGCATAGGCGCGAGCATTCGGCCAATTGTGTAAGTGTAAGTGAGTAGGCCGAGCGTCAACGCAATGCCGGCGACGTCTCCCCAACGCCAACGATCTTTCAAGCTCGCGCGGTGTAAGGCGAGCAGAAACAAAGCAAGGACGAGTGGATAATATGAAGCGTCGGAAAACCAACGTCCAAACTCAAAGAACCACGGTGTCACCAGGGCGGTGAAGCCCACAATTATTCCGACTGTGCGCTTGCCCGAAATTTTGAAAGC
>JBGTCM010000460.1:0-4978 GCA_041748795.1 Pyrinomonadaceae bacterium | reverse complement strand
TCGTCGGCAGTCATTTGGAGAATCAAATTTGGAGTGCGGCGGCTTGACGCCGCTCTATGTTGGCGATACTGAGACCTCCGTCGAGCGAAAAGCGCGTCAAGCCGCCGCACTCCAAATCACTTCATTGATACCGTGACGACGGGTAACGCAAACTGTTAGTTTGCGGCCGGTTGGATTACACACAGCGCCGCATCTGGCTAACGATCCGCAAACTAACAGTTTGCGTTACGACCGAACCTCACTTCATTGATACCGACACCAGGGGTTTGGTTTGAAGTGCGTTGATGATGCGGCCGGGGAATAATCCAAGATAAAGCACGCCCAGAATCGTCAACACCAGGGCAATGCCAATGCTGGCCGGAACTGCTGGAGCATGCCACACCGTCGTCCGTTCACGGAAAAACATAACGATGATCAACCGCAGATAGTAGTAGGCGGAGATCGCGGTGTTTAGCACGCCGATGACGACGAGCAGGTAATAGCCCTGATCCAACGCTGAGCGAAACACCATTACTTTCCCGATGAACCCGGCAGTCAAAGGCATCCCCAGCAAGCTCAGCAGAAAAATCGACAGGGCAAATGCCAGCCAGGGAGATTGGAAACCAATACCGTTGTAGTCCTCCACTTCGGTCCGGCGATCATTCTCGCGGCCGATAAGTTGGACGACGGCAAAGGCCCCGAGGTTCATTACCGCGTAAGTCAGCAGGTAGAAAATGACCGCGGTGATGGCAACATTTCGCTGTTCGATATCTGCAGCCGCGCCGGCAGCGATAAATCCGACGAGCGCATAGCCCGCATGTGCGATCGACGAATACGCGAGCATGCGTTTTACGTTGTTCTGGGCAATCGCAACCACGTTACCCACGGTCATCGTGGCGATCGCCAGGACTAAAAGCGCGAGCAACCAGGCGGAGTGGAGCTGGCCGGCAACGTTGCTTGAACCTGCTGCCAGGACGAATGGGAAGCCAAAAACAAACACCCTCATGAACGACGCAAAGCCGGCAGCTTTTGGACCAGCCGCCATGAAGGCCGTCACCGGTGTGGGCGCGCCTTCGTAAACGTCAGGCGTCCAGATATGAAAAGGCGCGGTCGCAATCTTGAAACCAAAGCCCACCAGCATCATGGCGGCGCCGGCAAAAAGCAGAACCGGATATTGCGCCTCAGTCAGGCGGCCGGCGATCTCGCGTATGTTGGTTGTGCCGGGCAAACCGGCGGCAGTCGAGGTGGCCCCATATACGAGCGCGATGCCATAGAGCAGGAACGCAGACGAAAACGATCCGAGAATGAAGTACTTCATTGACGACTCGTTTGAACGAAGATCTGTGCGCCTGAAACCACACATCACGTAAGTTGCGATCGATAGAATTTCAAGGCCCAGGAAAACAATGACCAGGTCCCCGGCCGAAGCCATGAACATCATTCCGGCAGTGGCAAACATTAACAGTGAATGAAACTCCCCGGCGGGGAGCCGTTCATTCTCAACCCAAACCATCGAAACCAGGATCGTGAGTGCCGATACGATCAGGAAGACAAACGTAAAGCCAAGCCGCAACTCATCCAGGACGATCATTCCATTGAATGCTTCGTCATTGCCCGTCCAGGACAACCATAGCCAAACCGAACTAACCGCCGCGGCGAATAAACCTAAAAGGGAAAGCCCGCCGGTGACCCAGCGTTGGGTTGGTTTAGTAAAGGCGTCAACCAGCATGACGGCGACGGCAACCAGGCACACGATCAACTCAGGCAGGATTAGCCAAAGGTTGACGTCGGGCATCGTGAACTGAAGTGCAAAAACGTTCATATTCTTAACAGTCTACGCATTCTGCTTCCGTCCCGTAGGGACCTAATGTTTATAGTCTTTTTGCCTAATATCGCTACCGCCCCGTAGGAGCGGAATGTTGCGCAGCGACTCGCAAGATTTAGACACATCGCGCTCCGCTGGAGCGCCACTTTTAATAGGCGTAATTCTATAAACATTGCGCTCCTACGGAGCCAGGGAATCCTTTCGAACCGTCGGGGCCGGTACCGATGCAAACGAGCCTCCGGTCGGCGGCGCCGCCACGCGTGCGCGAATCTCTTCGACGCTTCCTTTCGATCGATCAAGGAACGGGCGCGGATAAACGCCCATGAAAAGCATCAACGCCATAAGTGGGATCAGCAATCCAATCTCGCGCGCATTGAGATCGGGAAGGTTCGCGTTCTCCGGCTTCGTTAGTTTGCCAAACACCACCCGCTGCAACATCCAAAGCATGTAAACCGCGGCCCAAATCAACCCAGTCGCCGCCAGCATGGTTGCGATCCATGAATTCTGAATCGCAGTCGTGGTCCAACTCCCGATCAATATCAGAAACTCGCCGACGAAGCCGTTCAGAAAGGGAAGTCCCACTGAAGAAAGCGAGGCGATGATAAACAGCGTCGAAAACCAGGGCATCGAGGTAGCCAGCCCGCCGAATTCATCGATCCTGCGCGTGTGCCGGCGTTCGTAAATAAATCCTACAAAGAGAAACAGAGCGCCGGTCGAGACACCGTGATTCAGCATTTGATAAAGCGAGCCCTGCATCCCGAGTTCAGTGAAGGAGAACAGTCCTAACACCACGAACCCCATATGACTAACTGATGAATACGCGACCAAGCGTTTGACGTCCGGCTGTACCATCGCGACCAGAGCACCATAAATGATTCCTATGATCGCAAGGGTAATCATCACGGGAGCAAACTTGCGCGACATGTCAGGAAAGAGACCCAGATTGAAACGGAGCAGACCGTAGGTGCCCATTTTCAAAAGCACGCCGGCGAGAATTACCGAACCTGCAGTCGGGGCTTCCGTGTGTGCGTCGGGCAGCCAGGTGTGTAAGGGAAACAGCGGCACCTTGATGCAGAAGGCAAACGCGAACGCCAGGAACAGCCAGAACTCCGTCCGGGGCGGCAGAAGAGTGCCGCCGCTCCGCATTGCCTGCAGAATCGTGACGTAGTCGAAAGTGCCGTAGAGGTAATAGAGAGCAATGATTCCCACGAGCATCAAGAGACTGCCGACCGCAGTGTAAATAAAGAATTTCACCGCGGCGTAAATCCTTCGCTCACCGCCCCAGATTCCGATGAGGAAGAACATCGGCACCAACGACGCTTCAAAAAACAGGTAGAACAAGAGCAGGTCGAGTGAGACAAACACCCCGATCATCGCGCCTGCCAGCAGCAGAAGGAAAACGTAGTATGCAAGTTGCCGCTTCTGGATTGCTGTCCAACTGGACAGGACCGCGATCGGCATCAGCAAGGTCGTAAGAATCACCAGCCAGAGACTGATGCCATCTACGCCCACGTGATAGCGTGCGCCTATAGTTCCGATCCAAAGTACATCGTTAACGAAACTGAAATCTTTGCTGCCCGGGGTGACACCTCGAATGAGGGGTAATGACAGGGCAAAGTCGAGCACTGTAAAAGCGAGCGCAATCCACTTGTAATTCGATTCGCGGCGGCCGGGCAGCATGCTGTAAGCCACCATCGCGAGCGCGCCGATGACCGGGACGAGAATTATGATTGTTAGTAAAGAACGCTCCATAAATTAAGGCCGTAACGCGACGACTCCGAAGTATGCAAAAAAGGCAATCACAGCCAGCGCGCCCAACAAGATGATCGCCGCGTAGCCGCGCACAAATCCCGCCTGGAGATGGCGCACCAATCCGCCGGTCTCCGTTACCACCTGTCCCAGTGAATGCAGGAAGCCGTCGATCACTCCGACGTCGAATATTTTCCAGAGCCCTTCGCGCGAACCCACTTTGATTGGATTAATTATCGAAGCGTCGTAAATCTCATCCACGTAGTATTTGTTTTCCAGAACGCGCGGCAGCTGAAGCAGTGGCCGCTTCTTAAAGACTAGCCACCCTATGGCAATTCCGATCGCAGCAATCAGTATGGATACCAGAGTCAGGATTCGCTCCATACGAACTTCTTCCGGCGAGTGGTGCGCGGCGGCTGTCTCGTGCGCCTCGCCGAGCGGTGCAAACGCGGGGGCACCGTCGTGTGGTTGCGGCGGCGGCGAAAGCCAAATCGGCCCATGTGTATCTGATCCGCCTATATCACCCGCATGATCGTCTGGTGCAGGCATCTTAGCGATCACCGGATCGAGTGTTTGCTCGATGTAGTTGACCGGATGTTCGCTCACCAGCGATCCCAGCGCATAGGGCACGCCGATCAAACCGCCTAACGTAGACAGCACCGCCAGGATAATCAAAGGCACGGTCATCACCCATGGAGACTCATGAGGCTCATGGACTCCGTGATGATGCGATTCATCCTCCTCCTCGTGGGTTTCTTCGTGAAGCTGGACCGTCTTCTCACGAAAGCGTTCACTCCCCCAGAACGTCATCACCATCATCCGCGTCATGTAAACAGCGGTAAGCAAAGCTGTGAGAGCGGCGATGCCCCAGAGCACTTTGCTCCACACAGGGCTCGGCAATCCAAACGTACTCGCGCTCCAGGTCTTCCACAGAATCTCGTCCTTGGAAAAGAACCCGGCAAAGATCGGTATACCTGAGATCGCCAGCCACCCCGTCAGCATCGTGGCAAACGTGATGGGCATGTATTTCTTGAGCCCGCCCATGCGTCGCATGTCCTGCTCATGGTGCATGCCGTGAATCACAGAGCCGGAGCCAAGGAAGAGAAGCGCTTTAAAGAACGCATG
This sequence comes from Pyrinomonadaceae bacterium, assembly GCA_041748795.1. Classification (GTDB taxonomy): domain Bacteria; phylum Acidobacteriota; class Blastocatellia; order Pyrinomonadales; family Pyrinomonadaceae; genus PSRF01. The sequence goes on along the minus strand of JBGTCM010000460.1, from coordinate 300 downwards.
CGTGATGACATGAAAAATTGCCGCCGTAAACGCGCCGACGCCGCAGGCCAGGAACATGTATCCGAGTTGCGAGATGGTGGAGTAGGCGAGGACCTTCTTGATGTCGTTTTGAGCCAAACCGATTGTGGCCGCGAATATTGCTGTGGCTGCGCCGATGATTGCGACGATGAACATTGCCGTCGGCGCATGTGTGTAGATCACGGAGCAACGCACGATCATGTAAACGCCGGCAGTGACCATCGTAGCCGCGTGGATGAGCGCTGAAACGGGAGTGGGCCCGGCCATGGCATCGGGCAGCCA
>JBGTCM010000459.1:0-4135 GCA_041748795.1 Pyrinomonadaceae bacterium | reverse complement strand
GAATGCGTCACAAACCATTGCGAGCCGCCGGTGTCTTTGCCGGAAAGGGCCATACCTACCGCGGCACGGTCATAAGGAGTTTCGTTTATTTCGCAGCGAATCTGATAACCAGGCCCGCCGTTACCATCTCCCCGAGGGTCGCCGTCCTGGATTACGAAATTGGGCACCACGCGATGAACCGTGATGCCGCGAAAGTAACCGCGTTTCGCGAGCTTAATGAAGTTGTCTACAGTGAGGGGCGCTTCATCCGGGAGGAAGCGGATTGTGAAGGTTCCTTTTGTCGTTGAGACCAGTACGTTAACAGGTTTACCAATCCGCGAGATAGCCCGCTGGTAGTCTGCTACGGTGTTTAGTGTTTTCACTGTGCCGATGCGTGCCGAAAAATCGCCCGCTCCATTCGCTTTCAAAAGGGTTACGGCGCGGCGTCTGATCAAGTGATCCTGGGAATTGAGCGCGACCTTGATCGCTTCGTTCGCCTGCGCACTCTTTTGTTTGGCGAGGGCGTCGAGAATCGAAAGTGCCGCATCGTTAAGGTCCTTGTCGCGGAGTGCGGCAGGTAATGCTTCGACCATCGCCAGCGCATTTGTTTCATCGGGTGGAAGCTCTCCGAGTAAATCTGCGGCAGTACCGCGAATCACTACATCCGATTCTTTGAGATGTTTTTTGGCCACCTCTGCCAAATCTTTCGGCTTATGAGCAGCGAAGGCCCTTAAGACATCGGGTATCGCATATTCCGAATGAACTGCCACGAGGGTGTTGATATTGATGCCCGAGTTGCGGTAGTCGAGCATTCCGCGCAGAAGATCTGCAGCCTGGTCGCGTGTGGCTTTAATCTCACGGATGGAATCTGGTGCTGCCGCGATCTCACCGAGCCCCTGAGCTAAACCTGAAGCTGCGCGCCAATCAAGAAATAGGAGTTCCTGCGCTTTGTATCTCGTAACCGGTCCCGGGCCAACCTGGTCCAGATAAGCGCGAGGATAGATTCTGGCCAGTGCAATTTCCAGTTCTGGAACGCCCGGCCCTACAACCGGCCGAAGCTCTCTCAGCCACCTGATGGCTCTTTCATCATCGGAGTGTTGCCTGAGTCGTCCGAGAGTTGTGACGATCTCGAGCAATTCATTGACTTCGGTTCGAGGACCCCGGAGCCCAGCTGTGTGTTTCGTTTGCTGTGCCACTGCTGATAGAGCGGAGCCTCGATCCATCATCGGCCGGATCGCGCGTCCATCTTTAAGCGCTGCGAGCGAACGTATTGCGCTTACGCGCACACGAGAGTCGGCATCGTTTATTGATCGATCCAGTAATCTATCAAACGAACTTTTGTCTTCAGTAGCACCCAGCACACGAGCAGCATTCGCACGGACTACCGGGTCGGGATCGCTAATCACTATTTTTCGCAGCAGAGAATTACCGTCGTTCAACCGAAGCCGAGCGAGAGTATTACCAGCGTCGGCGCGGATGCGGGGATCCGTAAACGTCAGAAATTGCGCGATCGTGGGACCCGCATTTGCCGGCTTCGCTCGCAAAGCCGCAGTCAGCCCGATTAGGGTCGTCAGTTTATCCGGCGCCGAACGGTGCTGTGCTTCTCGTTTTAGTGCGTCCAGAATGGCGTTCCGGATTTCCTGCGCCGCGGCTTCCTGTTCCTTAGGAACAGCAGCGGCAATCTTCCCCAGGGCTTCAAGAGTTCGCGCCCGCACGCGCTGGTCTTTTGTTTCTTTCAAGGTTGCCAATAGCGCATTCGCTCCTGAGAGCGATTCAACTTCGCCGAGAGCGAAAGCCGCCGTTGCACGCACGTCCGCGTCCGAGTCTCGCTCGAGTAGCGCCGCCAAATCATTAACCGCTTTCTCGTCGCCGATTCGACCGGCCGCCAAGGCTGCGCGACGGCGTATTGACGAATTCTTATGGGAAAACAAACTCAGGAGGTCTTTGTCCCAGCGGCGTTCATCTTCGGCTCGAACAACTTGCACCAGGATGTTCTTACTAATTTGGGTTGATCGCGCGCGGGCTGTTTGGAGGCGCGTTTTGGAGAACGCGTTATTCGCGGCTGGGTGGGGCTGCAGCCCGCCCGTAAGAAAGGGCTTTGGGTTAGGTGCGTCGAGAACGCCCTCTTTTATAGTCTGGCTAACGCCCTGAGCCGAGACAAATAGTGAAATAGCCAGAACGCCAACAGCGATTCGCACGTGCAGGCTAACTCGGTGGCAGGCTTTGGGCATCAGCGGATAAGAGCGTTTTCGGTGGTGCACATTTTTTCAGGGGAGTTGCGTTATATGTATCAGGGAGGTGAGTAAGTAATGTCAAGGCGGCTCGTCGCTGCCCCCGAAACAAAAAGGCGCCTCACCCTTTTGCGAGGATGAGGCGCATTAAAACGTTCATGTAAATCGTTTAGCTGGCCACGGCTGAGACGCTTGAGATGCCCGGTGATTTTTCGTCAACCACGTCTGAGTGAATGGCTTTATCTCTCGATGCCACGGCATCCAACGGTTGAACGTCGCGGCCATTACTCTTCGTTTTGCCTGACGCCGCGTTGACCATCTTCATCATCTTACAGGTGCCTTCGAAGAGGGCGCCTGGCTCAATCACAAGCGAGGCGGTCTGAATATTTCCATTCAGCCTCGCCGCGCGGCCAAGTTCAAGACGCTGGGTCGCGATCACATCGCCATTGACTACGCCATGGATCGTAGCGATAGCGACTTCAATGTTGGCATCCACTTTGCCGTTAGCTCCGACGATCAAAGTACCCGTGCTCGAACTTATTCGGCCCGACAGATGTCCGTCAACTCGCATTAACGCTTTAAAGTTCGCTTCACCGGTGACAACTGTTCCGCTGCCGACAAACCCACTTAGATTGCCTTCTTTGATTTCTCGCGCAAGGGTTTCACTTTCAGTCATGGCTTTTGGCGATGACGAAGCGTTGTCGGTTTGGGTTTGGGGTCTGGCTTCCGGAGCAGCCTGAGGGGAATAAGGTCTGGGGGAAGCATAAGGGGACGCTTCCTGTCGTTCTGGTTGAGATTCGGGTTCCATTGAATCTTTCGGGTTCTTTCCTATCCTTAGCATAGTAACCTCCGTATTTTGGGGGGCCGCGGGAATGGTCGCCGATGCCATCGGGACGGGAAAAGCGAACGACGCGGCTTGTTAGTGGATTGCCAGCTGGTGACTGTTTAGATCAAACGCAACGGCTGGGGGGACATAATAGACAAACGCACCTTTCAATGTCTAGGTTTGCAACCAAAATGCAATGTCGAATTCCAGATCTATTCTGGGAAGTTGATTTCTGTAAGAACCGGGCGCGGTAGCACCGGATTCCTGGAGCGTAATGATCCCGGTTGACGCCAGGATCCCGCATCACTCCGAGGCGTCGGCGTTCTGTAAGTTAATGAAAGATCCTGTCTCGCCAACCCCTCTTCAGCCTAAGCTTGCGGCTCGCACGAACGGGCGGTTCCTCATGCTTCATTTGGCTATCCAGTGTCATTTGGTTCTCGACCACGTCCTTGTCGGGTGTTTTATCTTCCAGGAGACACTTCTGGTTCTCTAAGTGACACTTGCCCTCAATGATCGCCCCGCCTTGAATTATCAGTGCGGGCGTATCAATTTCCCCAATTATTACGGCGTGATTCTCGACTATTACGCTATCGGTTGCAGTGATCTTTCCCTTGAAAACGCCCCTGATTACAGCAATGGTGACCGTCACATCTCCCTGCAACATGCCATGCTCGGCTACCACAAGCGTTCCCGGGATCTCCAATTTGTCTGCCAAATGGTCATCAAAGCTGCCGCCGCTTCCGTAATCCAACTCCGAGCCATTTAGCAAAACGCCTGGAGTTCGTTCTTCATGCTCTCGATTGCGGAATGCTTCAACGGCCTGAACCCACTGATCGAACCGCGCACCCGGATCGAATCCGGGATCCGCAGATGGTCGTGCCTGAACGAGGTCGACTGGCTGAACTTCAACCTCGACCGTCATCATTTGTTTTGTGGCTGCAGAACTAACCATCGACCGGGAACACCGTATCCGACCGCACTTGATTAATGATTACAAACCACCGTCGAAGAAAAACTACTTTTGAAGGAATTAGGGCGCATCCAGTTGTTGCTGGAATGCCTTGGGCAAAGCAAAAGTCCGCTCTTCGTTAGTAGGCTA
>JBGTCM010000458.1:0-9494 GCA_041748795.1 Pyrinomonadaceae bacterium | reverse complement strand
AATGCTTGCATCATCAACATCGAGCGATTCGCGGTTGCGGAAAATGGCAATGATGATGCCGAGTCCAACCGCCGCTTCAGCTGCCGCCACAGTCATCACAATGAAAACAAAAAGTTGTCCCGTCACATCCTGAAAGAAACTCGAAAAGGCTATGAACGTCAGGTTCACGGCGTTGAGCATCAGCTCGATGCACATGAACATGGCAATCACGTTGCGCTTTATGATTACGCCGGCGGCGCCAATCGTAAAAAGAATCGCCGAGAGCGCCAGATACCAGGATAGTTGTGGCTCCATAAATCGTTCCTACTCCCGCTTCTCCGGATCCGACTGAAACTCCACTCCCATTAATCTCGCCGCTTCCGCCGTGGTATCGGCTTCCACCGGCCTGTCGTCGTCCCCGCCTGCGGGGTTTAGGAAATCCGCCGGCAGGACTGTTGCGCCCGGAACTACGCGCGCTGTAGGCGACAAAATGCTCGTGCGCCGCGCCAGAGACATGGCGCCCACGATTGCCATCAGTAACAGGATTGAAGTGACTTCAAATGGCAATAGATATTTGGTGAACAGTCCGGTACCAATGGATGACGTTAGTCCAACGTTGGAAACGTTCCCAGGGATTCTGCCCGGAGCAGTTTGTACCGAATAAAGAATGAATGCCGTCTCGCCGATCAGTACTGCCGCCATTCCGATCGCCGCCGGCACCAGCCACTTCATACGCTTACGCCGCGGCTCCAGGTGTTCGACGTTGAGCAACATGATCACAAAAATAACCAGGACCATGATGGCGCCGGCGTAAACGATGATTTGGACCGCAGCGATAAATGGCGCTGCCAGCATTACATAAAGCGACGCCAGGGCAATGAACACGCCTATCAGCGAAATCGCGCAGTAAAGCGGATTGTTCTGCGATACCACGCCGATCGCGCAACCGATGGCCAACCCGGCGAAAAGGATGAAGAGGATTGTGGTCATCAAAAATTTTCGTTGTTCTTTGTTCTTGGTTCTTTGATCTTTGTGTTTTGTTCTTGGTGCTTTGTTCTTTGTCAGTTTTTAGTGGTCAGTTGTTAGTTGTTACCTGTTCGTTGGTCGTTCGTGAAGCGAGGTTCTGATTAGTTCAACACGACTGACTGCCAAACGAGCAACTAACAACTGACCACTGACAAAGCACAAAGATCAAAGTACTAAGTACAAAACTCAAGTTGTCGTAAAGAACACGACCGTTGCGGTCATGATAATGTTCAAGATCGCCACCGGCAGCAGAAACTTCCATCCGAAGTCCATCAATTGATCGAATCTAAAACGTGGCAGAGTGCCGCGCAGCCAAATGTACAAAAATAGGAAGAACAAAATCTTGGCGAAGAAATAGAGCACGCCCAGCAAAGGGAATTGCGCGACACCAGGCCCATTCCAGCCGCCGAGAAACAACGTCGTCGCCAGCATGGAGACGGTGATCATGTTTATGTACTCGGCGTTAAAGAACAGCAAAAACTTTATCGAGCTGTATTCAGTGTGAAAGCCTGCCACCAGCTCCGTCTCAGCTTCCGGTAAGTCGAAAGGGATGCGGTTGGTTTCAGCGATCGCGGCAATCAAATAAAGAATGAATCCAAGCGGCTGATAAAAGATGTTCCAGTTCAGGCCATACCAGCCTGACTGCTGCTCGACCATCGTATAGATGTCCAGCGTTCCCGAGATCAAAACGATACCGATAAGAGAAAGACCCAGTGCGAGTTCGTAAGAGATCATCTGGGCCGCTGAACGCAGTCCGCCCATCAAGCTGTATTTGTTGTTTGAAGACCAACCGGCCAGTGCGATGCCGTAAACACCGACCGACGTGACACCTAAAACGTAAAGCAGGCCCACATCGAGTCTCGCAAGCACAAGGGGAAAGGTGCCGAGATAGGGAATTGTGACAACCGGGCCGAAGGGATAGATGGCGATGGCCATGATCGCCGTGACGATGGCAATCACCGGCGCCAGCAGAAAAACGAAACGCGTTGACTGATCCGGAACCAGGTCCTCCTTCATCATGGTCTTGATGAAGTCGGCAAAGGGTTGCAGCACACCGCCAAAACCGACCCGGTTCGGTCCGAGTCGTCCTTGTATGAACGCAAGCACACGGCGCTCGGCCAACACTGTGACCGCGCACAACAGCATAATCGTTAGAAACGCGATGCTGATAGCCACGATCATCATCGCGGAGTGAATGTAAGGGTTATTCAGGTCCATTGTTAGTAAAGAGTAAATGGTGAATAGTAAATGGTAGGCGCCTGCCATGTGAGGCCCTGCTCTTAACTATTCACGATTTACGATTCACTATTCACTAACTGCGCGTCCACGGTTATCTGGTACAGCGGTGAAACTCTGACGGTTTCAGGACGTGGATTGCCCGAGGCCAGCAGGTGAAACTGCGGTACCTTGTCGGTCAACGTTCCGATCTTGAATAGCTCGTGTCCTACCTTTGGTATTTCAGAAAGTTTTTCTCCGGAGCCGGCCATCGCTTCAACTCGTTGTCGCAAAGTCGTTAGCTCGGTCGAAAGATCGCGCGAGTCGGTAATCTTGTATTTGGCCTGCACGGGACTGGTCTCATCTTTTAGCACCGGGTAACGAAGGCCCGCGTAAGCCGGAATCCGGTCGGCAATCTCGCGAAACACCGCGCTGGCTGAAAGCTCAAAACCGAAGTTCATCTCCAGCTCGATCGCAATCTGCGCCGTAATCATCCAATCCGGTTTTGATTGATGTACAGGCGGAATTGATTGTCGAACACGCTGCACAAAGCCGTCGTTGTTGGTAAAGGTGCCATCGATCTCGGCATACGATGCAGCAGGCAAAACCACATCAGCGAATGCCGTGGTGTCAGTTTCAAAAAGTTCCTGCACAACCAGGAAGTCGAGTTTGCTTAACGCCGCTTGCCGGTTGTGCAATTGGTTCGGAAGAAAACTTCCCACGACGTACATCGCCCGGACAGGAGCGCCGACGGCGTCGAGCATTTGCGCCGCGCTCGTTCCGGTATCCATCATTCCCATGTCCAGCGCGCCGACGCTGTTATTGTAAAGGGGAAGGGGATGTAACAAGACCCTTCGCTCGTCGCTTCGCAGGGACTGCGGCAGTTGTGCGATAAGAGCCTGGGCCTCAGGACTAAGTTCGCCGCTGAACATAATGACGACGTCGCCTTGAGTGTCAGCGATTGCTTGCCGGACCGTCTCAAACAAACCGTCATCGATTCCCGTTTGTTTTGTGCCCAACTTGTCATGCGACTTGTCCGCGAGCGCAAGGACTACCGCATCTTCAGTTCCCGGCAAAATGTGGATGAACTGCGCCGCTTGTTCCACCATCCGAATCCGGCGGCTGTTGAAGATGATCAGGTTCGCGGCTCCGTTTCGGACAGCCTGGCGCATCTGTTTGCCCGTCAGCGGTTGAAGCTCTTCGGGCTCGCCGCCAATCAAAACAATTGTCTTTGCATAGCGGATGTCGCGATGGGTGGCGAGGGGCCCACCGAGATTATCGAAGAAGGGCCTTAAGCTGAATGCGTCGGTGGTGGTGTAGTTCGTGGTGCCTACCAACTCAGTGGCGAACTTATACAGCAGGTAGTTAGCTTCGTTGGTGATGCGCGGACTACCAACGACGCCGATCGAGTTTGGCCCATGAGCATCAGCAACTTCATCCAGCTTTCGCGCCACGTGACGAATCGCTTCGTCCCAGGTTGCCGGAATGAGTTTGCCGCCTTTCTTGTAACGAATCAGCGGCATGCGAATGCGTTCTTCGTGATTTACAAACGGATGTCCGAAGCGGCCTTTGATGCAGAGAAACTCGCCATTGAGGCCGTTAACATAGCGGTCGCGTGCGACCACGCGCATCAGGTCTCCTGAGCGTGAGCCGAGTGACATCTGGCAACCATCAGAACAATAATTGCAGGTGGAGACTGTTTGCGAGAGTTCCCATGGACGCGCCTGATGCCGGTAGGTCCCGTCGAGCAGGGTGCCGGTGGGACAGACCTCGATGCAGTTGCCGCATTGCGAACAGTCGAGCCAGCCGCCATAAGTTCCGATGACCGTATTGGCTCCGCGGCCGCCTGCTTCGATGGCGTCTTCTCCCATCCATTCATCGCAAACTCGCGTGCAGCGTTTGCACAGAATGCACCGCTGCGGATCGTTGGCGACGATAGGCGAGAGGTATCTTTCCGGATGGTAGTTTTTCTTCTCGGTAAAACGTTCTTCCAGGCCACCCCAATCGAAAGTCATCTCCTGTAGTTCACACTCGCCACCGCGATCGCAGACAGGGCAATCAAGCGGATGATTAGCGAGGAGAAACTCGAGCATCGAACGTTGCGCTTTCTCAATCTCGTCGCTCTGAGTAGTCACCACCATGCCGTCAGTACAGATGATGGTGCAGGACGTTTGCAGCTTCGGCATCTTCTCGATGCGCACCAGGCACATACGGCAGGAGGCCTGAAGCGCGAGGTCGGCGTAGTAACAGAACGACGGAATATCGAAGGCCTTGTCGCGACAGACATCGATCAGCCGCGCGCCTTTCGGTACTTCGAAGCCTTTGCCGTTGATCGTGACTTTGATTACTTCAGTTGCCATTACTACTTCGCCTTAGCGGCTGATTTGGACTGCGGCGGCTTGACGCCGCTGTTGGTGCGGTTGAGACGCCCATAACGAAACGAAAAGCTGCGTCGAGCCGCAGCAGTCCAAAGCGAATTCGTGGCTCATCTGTTTTGGTTCAAAACGCAAATCTCTTAGGTCAACCTAACCTCATCTAATCGTTCTTGATTCTGACCGCTTCTCACAAGATGCTTCCTGAAATCCTCAGGAAATCGCTTTATCGCAGACTGGATGGGCCAGGCGGCAGCATCACCGAGCGGGCAAAACGATTTACCTTCAATGTTGTCGCAGAGATCCAGCATCAGTTGTGCATCTTCCGGCCGTCCGTTGCCTGCGGCGATGCGTTTGAAAACTTTTACCAGCCAGTCAGTGCCTTCACGACACGGCGTGCACCAGCCGCAGGATTCATGTTTGTAAAACTCGGTCAGGTTCCTGGTCGACTCAAACACGTCTACGCTGTCGTCCATTACGATGAAGCCGCCGGAACCCACACTCGAACCGCCCGCCACCAAACCTTCATAATCCATGCGCACATCTTTGCCGATGACTTGTTCGGCGCGCATGATGTAGACCGAAGATCCGCCGGGAATCACTGCCTTAAGTTGTCTGCCATTCAACATACCGCCGCAGTCTTCCATGATGAACTTCTCCATGTCGTCGTAACCCATTGGAAGTTCATAGACGCCGGGTCGATTCACATGACCGGATACGGACCAAACCTTGGTGCCGCCGCTTTTTTCCGTCCCGAGTTTTTGATATGCCTCACCACCCATCTTGATGATGTCAGGCACGGCGGTCAGCGTTTCGACGTTGTTAACCACAGTCGGACATGCGTATAGACCAGACACGGCAGGGAAGGGAGGTTTCATTCGCGGGTGGCCGCGCATTCCCTCAAGCGAGCTCAGGAGCGCGGTTTCTTCACCGCAGATGTAAGCGCCGGCGCCGGTGTGTGTGTAGATCTCCGAAGAAAAGTTTGAGTTGAGAATCTTATCGCCGAGGAGTCCTGCGGCGCGCGCTTCATCCAGGGCCACATCCATGATGTCAATGAGGTATCTGTATTCGCCTCGTGTGTAAATGTAGTTGGTCTTCGCTCCGAGGGCGAAAGCGGCGATCAGCATGCCTTCGATGAGCATGTGCGGATCGCGCTCCATCAGGTAGCGGTCTTTGAACGTTCCCGGCTCCGATTCGTCGGCGTTACAGACAACATACTTCGGCTTCGGCGAATCCTTGGGAACGAAGCTCCACTTCATCCCGGTGGGGAATCCGGCGCCGCCGCGCCCGCGTAGGGCAGATTTCTTCACTTCATTGATCACATCGTCGGGCGACATCGAGCTCAGCACTTTCTGAAGAGCTTCGTAGCCGCCGTGTTGACGATAAACTTCCAGCGTGCGCGAGTTTTCCAGATGAACTCTCGCGAGCTGAAGTGGTTCACATCCTATAGCGCCGATAAACATTATTCGATCTTCGATCTTTGTACTTTGTACTTTGTCAGTGGTCAGTTGTCCGTTGTTAGTTTTTAGTCGTTAAGAACCTATTTTCTGTCACTGGGAAATAGTCCTAAGTCACGAAAAGCGGTTGCAACTAACAACTGACCATTAACAAAGAACAAAGTACAGAGCTCTTTCACGTTAGCGAATCAAGAATCTGATCGACCTTTTGCGGCGTCAGGTTTTCGTGATAATCAAAATCCACTTGAAACATCGGCGCCGTCCCGCAGGAACCTAAACACTCCACCAGCGAAACCGTAAACTTCCCGTCCGTCGTTGTTTCACCGGGCTTTATTCCAAGCTTGTTACAGACGTGCTCTGTGATTCCCGGCTCGCCCATAATCTTGCACGAAAGCGTTTTGCAGATCTGAACGTGATACCTCCCGACCGGCTTCGTATTCAGCATCGAATAGAAGGTGGCCACTTCCCAGATGTCTGTTATTCGCAATCTCAAACGGTTTGCCAGATATGCGACGCCCGGCGGATCAAGGTAGCCCCGCTCACGCTGCACGATGAACATCAGCGGCAATATCCCCGAGCGCGGGACCGGATACTTCGCCAGATGCCGGTCGATCTCCTTCTCAACCTCTGGAGAAAACGACGCCACCTCGTCGCCGATATCCACCGGCTGCGATAGAGGTTGGATTTGTAATAACTGGCTCATCTTCTTACTTACTTGGTTTTGATCTTTGTTCTTTGTCCTCTGTTCTTTGTCAGTTGTTAGTGGTCAGTTGTCAGTTGCGCCTTTGCCTCAAGAGCAACTAACAACTGACCACTAACAACTAACAAACGCAAAAGAACAAAGAACAGTACTTACCTATCTATCTCCCCCAGCACAATATCCAACGACCCGATAATCGCCACCACATCCGCGATCATCTCGCCTTCGACCATGTCCGGAAGCGCGGAAAGATTTACAAAACTTGGCCCACGGAAGTGAACACGAGCGGGTTTTGGGCCACCGTCGGATTTGACGTAGACGCCAAGTTCGCCTTTTGACGCTTCGATTGGGTGGTACACCTCGCCCGCCGGAACATCAAATCCTTCCGCAACAATCAGGAAGTGATGAATCAACGCGTCCATGTGCTTCTTCATCGCCTCTCGATCAGGCAACACAACTTTCGGCGCGTCTGCCTTCACCGGCCCCGGCTTCAATCTCGATAACGCCTGCTGCACAATCTTGTGCGATTCCTTCATCTCGCGCATGCGCACGAGGTAGCGCGCCCACACATCACAATCCATTTCTACCGGCACTTCGAAATCATACTTCTCGTAGCTGCTGTATGGGTTCGCGCGTCTGATGTCCAGGTTAACGCCGCTGCCACGCAGGCATGGACCAGACAACCCCCAGTCGATCGCGTTTTCCGCACTGATTATTCCCACTCCCTGCGTACGCTTTTGAAAAATCCTGTTGCCCGTGAGCAGCGTATGAAACTCGTCGACCGACTTGAGGAACCCGTCCTGAAACTGCTGCACGCGTCGCTCGAACCCGGCGGGTAAATCCATCATCAAACCGCCGATGCGAAAATACGACGGCGTCAAACGTCCCCCCGAAGCAGCTTCGATCAAATTGAGAATTTTCTCGCGTTCCCGGAAGCAGTAGAAGAAAACCGACATCGCGCCAATGTCGAGCGCATGTGTGCCAAGCCACACCAGATGCGAACCGATGCGCTGGAGTTCGCACATCAGCACTCGGATGGTTTGCGCGCGTTCGGGAATCTGCAGACCCAGAAGCTTCTCAACCGCCATCACGTAAGCAAGGTTGTTGCCCAGCGGATTCAGGTAGTCCATTCGATCCGTGATGACAATGCCTTGCTGATACTTCTTATATTCAAAGAGCTTTTCCATCCCCGTGTGGAGATAGCCAATGTCCGGCGTGGCCTTAACCACCATTTCGCCGTCGAGCACGAGCTCGAGACGCAGCACGCCATGTGTTGATGGATGCTGCGGACCCATCGAGATCGTCATCTGCGTGTCGAGCGGCCGATCGACGATCTCAAACTGGGGCGGAATGGTTACGTTCGTACTCACGGTGCAAGTCCAAAGTCCAAAGTCTAAAGTCCAAAGTTAGTCTGATAGTCCGTGTCCCCCGTCTACAAAGACTTTGGACATTGGACTTTGGACTATTTCAACGAATACGGCTCATAACCACGTAATGGAAAATCCTTACGCAGTGCATGGCCCTGCCAATCTTCCGGCAAAAGAATCCGGCGCAAGTCGGGATGCCCATCAAAAATGACGCCGAACAGATCGTACGTCTCGCGCTCGTGCCAGTTTGCCGTGCGCCAGACACTGGTCACGGTCGGCACGTGTACGTCCTCTTCGTTCAATAAAACCTTCAACCTCAAACGATGATGCTTTGTCGTTGAGAATAGGTGATAGTTGACCTCGAAGCGCGGCTCCTCTTCAACGCCCCGGTCAGCGCCGCAAATGTCAGCCAGAAAATCAAACTTTGCTTCGGTGTCAGACTTGAGGGCGGCGCAAATGTCGGCGATGTGCCGGCGCGGCACAATCGCTGTGACTTCGCCGTACGCCTCTATGATCTCGGTGATCCACTCAGAGTGTTCACGCTGCAACGCCGTCACCAAACGGGACGGCGTCGATGTGGTTTCGGAAGTTGTGGCAACTGACTCCGGCAAGTTGCTTTGGTTTTCTGCCCCAGTGGTCATGAATCTATCACGTCGAAGTTCGATTTCTATGACGAGCGACGACGCTCGTGCCGGGAAGCAATCGAATACGGTCGTGCTTCAGGAAGCACATTCTGCTGGGCTGTCGATCCATCCGTCACAGGTAAAGTGCCAGGGACGAACGCCGCGCGAGCTTCCTCTTCAGGAACGTCTCTGCGGTCACGCACTGATTCCTTCGAGACTTTGTCCTGCAACATCATCACCGCGTGAATCAACATCTCGGGACGCGGAGGACAGCCGGGAATGTAAACGTCTACCGGCACCACCTTATCTACGCCCTGAACGATCGCGTAGTTATCAAACACGCCGCCCGACGTGGCACAAGCGCCCATCGATATCACCCATTTTGGCTCGGGCATCTGATCGTAGATACGACGCAGCACGGGGGCCATCTTTCGCGAAACGCGTCCGGATACGATCATCACGTCGGCCTGGCGCGGGCTGGCGCGGAATACTTCCGAACCGAAGCGCGCAAGGTCGTTGCGCGAAGATGTCGCGTTCATCATCTCGATCGCGCAGCAGGCGAGACCAAACGTCGCCGGCCAAAGTGACGACTTGCGTGCCCAATTGATGAGCGAGTCGAGCCGCGTAGTCAGCACTTCCGGCAGGGCTTCCGCGATGACGTTTTCGAGTCCCATATAAATCCTACTTTGGAGTGCGGCGGCTGGACGCCGCTTTCCGGTTTCCGCGTGTTCTGAAGTGCAACCAAAAGCGGCGTC
>JBGTCM010000457.1:0-5536 GCA_041748795.1 Pyrinomonadaceae bacterium | reverse complement strand
CACGTGAGGAAGAAAGAACTAGCGCCTTCGGAGAAGTATCTGAAAATCATTTCCAGCTTTCGTTCCCGGGAGTACCAGGAGAAGCTCCGACGCGAGACACCCAATGCCGGCAGCGCGGGGTTGGCGGTTAATAGCCCTCACTTCACCGGTCGCGCGCTTGATTTATACGTTGGTGGGGAGCCGGTGGAAACAAATGATCCGAATCGCGCGATTCAGGTGCAGACGCGCGTCTACCAGTGGCTGGTGAAGAACGCCGGGCGCTATGGTTTCCAGCCCTACTTCTATGAGCCATGGCACTGGGAGTACGTTGGGAAGTAGGCAGGCGGCGGAGAGCAGAAAGCAGAAAGCAGAAAGCAGAAGGCAGAAGACAGAAGACAGAAGGCCTAGGCGAAAGGCGCCTCCTTGGAGTGCGCCGGCTTGGCGGCGCTTTGGCCGGTCGCGGCTAGGCGCGACCAGGCTGCGCCTGAAGTACCTCTGATTGCCGACCTAGCCTGATGCGGCCAAAGCGGTGCCAAGCCGCCGCACTCCAAGGAGGTGCCTCCTGTTGCTGGCACATCTCACTCTGCTCGGATATTCTGAGCTAAATCAAAAATACACTAGAGGATCCCCATCAAATGCCCAGACGCCAGATTCACCTATTACTCTATCCGCTCGTGGTTCTTTTGTTGGCAGTCGCTGCCGCGGCCCAGACCAGAACCATCACAAGTCCAAAAGCGCAATTCGGATTCAACCTGGGCGATGACTATCAACTGGCTAATTACGTTCAGCTAACCGACTACTGGAAGAAGCTGGCGCAGCAATCTGATCGGATGAAGCTGGTGGAGATTGGCAAGACGGCGGAGGGCCGTCCAATTCTCATGGCGATCATAACGTCGCCAGAGAACCACAAGAAACTCGATCGGTATAAAGAGATATCGCGCCGCTTGGCCCTCGCTGAGGGACTGACGGACCAGCAGGCGCGGGCGCTGGCAGCGGAAGGCAAAGCGGTAGTCTGGGTCGACGGTGGTTTGCACGCCACGGAAGTGCTCGGCGCGCAGCAGTTGATGGAACTGGTCTATCAGATGGTTAGCATGAACGACCCGGAGACCACGCGCTTGCTGAAAGACGTTATCCTTCTGGCAGTTTGCGTCAACCCTGACGGAATGGATCTGGTTTCCGATTGGTACATGCGTGAGCCTGATCCCGCTAAACGCTCGACCGCGGGTGTGCCGAGGCTGTATCAGAAGTATATAGGTCACGACAACAATCGCGACTTCTACATGACCACGCAGCCTGAGACCGAAGCAATCAATCGCATCTTTTATCACGAATGGTTTCCGCAGATTGTTTACAACCATCATCAAACCGGACCGGCTGGAACAGTACTGTTTGCACCGCCCTTCCGCGATCCCTTCAATTATTACCACGATCCACTCGTGCCTCTTGGGATAGATCTTGTGGGCGCTGCGATGCACAACCGCTTCGCAGTCGAAGGTAAACCTGGAGCGACCACGCGTACAGGCGCGCCCTATTCGACCTGGTGGAATGGCGGCCTGAGGACGACCACCGGCTTTCACAACATGATCGGATTGTTGACGGAAACCATTGGCAATCCGACGCCGATGGAGATCCCTTTCCTGCCGGCGAAGTTGTTGCCCAAAGCTGATCAGGCTTACCCAATTGCCCCACAGAAGTGGCGCTTTCGCCAGTCAGTCGACTACTCGATAACGGCAAATCGGGCCGTACTGGATGTTGCTTCAAAACATCGCGAAGACTTCCTGTACAACATCTATCGCATGGGCAAAAACTCGATCGAGCGCGGCAGCCGCGACAATTGGACCATTCGTCCGAGAGCGTTGGCAGCAGTGCAAGCGGCGATCGCGAAGGATGCACCGGCTCAGGGTGAGGGAGCAGGTCGTCGAAGCGCCGACACTACCGGCGACACGGGCGATACGGGTGGACCAGCTTCGCGCCGTGGAGTGAACATTAAATATTATGAGATGCTGCGCAATCCTAAGGACCGTGATCCGAGAGGTTTTGTAGTCCCAGCTGATCAGCCGGATTTCCTGACCGCAACGAAGTTTGTTAACGCGCTGATCAAGAACGGCATTGCTGTCCATCGTGCGACTGCCTCCTTCCAGGTTGCCGGGAAGAATTATCCCGCCGGCTCCTATGTGGTGAAGACTGATCAGGCTTTTAGGCCGCACGTCATGGACATGTTTGAACCACAGGATCATCCGGATGACATTCCTTATCCGGGAGGTCCGCCGACGCCGCCTTACGACAGTGCCGGATGGACACTCGCATATCAGATGGGCGTGGTCTTCGATCGTTATCTCGACGGATTCGACGGGCCGTTTGAAAAGATTAGCGGACTCGCGCGCGTACCTGGTGGGACCGTGAGTAATTCATCCGGGGCCGCCGGTTTCCTGCTTAGTCATCAGATTAACGATTCATTCATAGCGATCAATCGTCTGCTTGCCGGCGGAGAAGACGTCTATTGGTTGAAGCAGCCCTTCAACACAAACGGTAAGACGCATGGACCTGGGACAATCTACATTTCGAATAAAGCTTCTACCCTGCCGAAACTTGAAAAGCTGGCGGCGCAGGTTGGGCTCAACTTCGAAGGCATCTCTGCGAAACCTGTGGGCGACGCATTGAAACTCAAACCACTGCGCATCGGTTTGTGGGACCGCTACGGCGGGTCGATGCCTTCGGGCTGGACTCGGTTTCTGCTGGAGCAGTTTGAGTTTCCATTTACGGTGGTTTATCCGGGAACACTGGATGCCGGCGGATTGGCATCGAAGTTTGACGTCTTAATATTTGTCACCGGCGGTATACCCGCGCGCGATGCCAGGGAGCCTTCGGGCAACCCCGCGGACGCAACACCGGCGGCGGAAAGAATTCCACAGGAGTTTCGCGACCGTTTGGGTCGTGTGACGGTCGCTAAGACAGTTCCTGAATTGAGACGTTTCCTCGAAGGCGGCGGAACCGTTATTTCTGTGGGCAGCTCGACAAGCCTTGCCTATCATGCCGGCCTGCCGATGGTTAATGCGCTGACCGAGAAGCTTGCTGATGGCACGGAGCGCGCACTGCCACGCGAAAAGCTTTACATACCGGGATCGATCCTGCAGGTGCGCGTGGATAATACGAATCCTGTGGCCTATGGAGTCAGTCAAAAGTTGGATGTCTTCTTTGACAACAGCCCGGTATTTCGACTGAGGCCTGAATCCGCTCTGACTGGTGTGAAACCAGTCGCGTGGTTTGATACTGACAAGCCTCTGAGGAGCGGCTGGGCCTGGGGCCAGAAGTATCTACAGGACGGCGTGGCGATTGTTGATGCGCCGGTAGGTAAGGGACGGCTATTGCTGTTTGGGCCCGAGATTACATTTCGCGCTCAACCACACGGCACATTTAAGTTTCTCTTCAATGGAATTTATTACGGAAGCGCGGAGAGCGTAAATGAAGTCAGTACCACCTCGCGGTAGCGGGTGGGTAACGACGCGCATCTCTGACGTACCGCACCCACCTGCTACCGCGAGGTGGTACTGACTTCATGCTACCGCGAAACCGGGTAGGCGGAAGGCAGAAGGCAGTAAGCAGAAGGCAGAAACCAGAAGGCGGTAAGCACTAATCGTAGACTCTAAACAGTTAGAGGTAGGGAAGGAGGGCATGCCCCCGCTCAGAGCGCCAGCGGCGCGATCGCTCGCTATGGGCCAAGCATTTTACTTTTCACCGGGATGGATCGGACTGAATTGCGAGACCAGTCGCGCCGCTGGCGCTCAGAGCGGGGGCATGCCCTCCTTCCCTACCTCTAACTATTCAGAGTCTATTGATTAGCTCTTACAATTTTCCTGCTTTCCGCCTACTGCCTACTGCCTACTGCCTTCTGCCCACTGCCCACTGCCCACTGCCCACTGCCCACTGCCCACTGCTCACTGCCCACTGCCCACTGCCTTCATGCCTTCGGTGGTCTCCTGGGGATCAGCGGCAGCACCTTCCCATCTTCAAGGGCGCGTCCTTCGATGACGCTAGTGACCTCAACCACAAACTGGGTTCGGCGCGTCACCTTCGCGAGGATTCGTCTCAGCATTCGATCGTTGAGCGTTGAACCGTCAACACCGGCAGCCTCGAGCTCGGCCCGCAGCCGTTGCGCAGTGTTCGTGCGTCGACCATACACATCCGGATAGATGTACAGCACACCTTCCTCGACCACGATCGTGTCGTAGTTGATATCGACCGGCACAGGCTCTTCGAGATTGACGACCAACATGCGCTTACTCCGCTTCGCGGCGTCAATTCGCTTGGGCGACACCTCGAGGCTGCGTGCGGCAATGATCTTTTCAGCAAGGTCATACAATTCAGAACGCAGCATGCGTACGCATCCGTGGGAAACCAGGTTGCCCACATCGTTTACGGATGCTGCCTGATGGATGAGGTAGCGATCGCCCAGAGGGATTTTCATTTTGCCAAGTGGGTTGCGCGGATCGCTTGCCTTAATAATCTCGCCGGAAGTCACGTTTTTCATCTCGCCAACCCAGGCGCTGTCGGGCGGTATCCAATCCGGGTTCCAGATAAGTTGAGTCGCTTTACGATCTCCGATGTAGATCGGATGGTCCTTCAACCCGACTCCGATATACCAGGAGTTTATTTCCTTCCCATTCTGCCAAAGCGTCAAACGAAACGATGGCACATTCAAAGTAAGACGAAGGTCGGGTTGCCCCGCCTCTAACTCAGCCGTCTCCACTCGACCGCCGGTTAACTTGTCCGACCGCTCCGACTCATGCTGATCGTTTGCTGTTTGGCTCACAGCCGGTTGCAAATTGCCAACCAGTGTGAAAACAAAGAATAGCAGCCAGAGGCTCGACGAAAGAGGCCTGTGCAAATGGCGATAGTTTGTCTCCATCAATATTCGAATTAAATTTTGGTTCAACATCAAAACAAATCCCCCTGCTTGCTGACTTATCAAACGCAATTTGCCGCCACGACAAGCGACGACATACTCAATCTGAGTCGAAACACTTTTGTTCGGGGAGTTGCCGTTAGGAACATAAAGGGGGTTACGCGTCCTAGCTTAGCAGCAGCCAGTGGCGTGACCAAATCAACCGGCAAACGCACAGTGATTTCGCGATTACAGAACCCAGCGCTGTAGCGCGGAAATGCAGGGGGGCAAGCATTACATAGACAATTATTTAGTGTTAAGTAGCCTGAAGCATCCCGCGCTACCGCGCTGGGTTCTGTAATGCTGGCAGCATCTCAGTGTTCCGAAGGTTTCATGCTATCTTCGCCAGAATTAGAAAAAAGATTTCATTGGTGACAAACATTCCAACCAGTTTCATCATCGGACGTTAGATGAACAATCCGGAACGAAAAGATGAACCGGCAGACACCATCGAGGTCTGGCGACCCGCGGATCTTCCGCACCTCGAACTACGCCGCGGATTTGGTGTTGCCCGGCCCGTACCTCGTCATTGGCACGAAGAGTACCAATTCTGCCTGGTCCAATCCGGGTCAGGCGAACTTAATTATCGGGGTGCCAGCCACCTCACGCCTCCGG
>JBGTCM010000456.1:0-6767 GCA_041748795.1 Pyrinomonadaceae bacterium | reverse complement strand
GCGGGCGTGCCGGCGACTCAATCCAGCCTCTCCAGAGACATGGAGGAGTTGGGGATTGTAAAGCACCGCGGCCATTACACGGTGCCTAAAGCAAACAGCGCCGCCAAACGCGGCCTGCTCAGTCTGGATTTGTCAGGGGATAACCTGGTGATTGCCAGGACCGAGCCGGGACTGGCGTCGGCCGTTGCAGTAGAGATTGATGGTGCAGCTATTGAAGAGATCGTGGGCACCCTGGCGGGAGAAGACACGATCTTCGTTGCTGTTCCCGACTCGAAGTCACAGCGTACGGCGATGAAGAGAATCTGGGAATTATTTGGATAACTGAATAGTCTTTGTACTTTGTACTTTGTGCTTTGTACTTCGAGTAGAACACGGTGTAGCAGACATATCTCTTGCGTCAAAAGAACGAAGTACAAAGCACAAAGAACTAAGTTCACAAACGCGAACCATGGAAAACAACAAAACCAAAATCAGGAAAATTGTTCTTGCCTATTCAGGTGGACTCGATACGTCCGTGATGCTTCGCTGGCTCAAGGAAGAATACGGCTGCGAAGTAGTTTGTTATTGCGCCGACGTCGGCCAGGGTGAAGAGCTGAGTGGATTGGAAGAGAAAGCGCTGGCCACAGGGGCTTCAAAACTCTACGTTGAAGATCTGCGCGATGAGTTTGTGCGCGAATACGTCTGGACCGCGGTAAAAGCGAATGCGGTCTACGAGGGTGTATATCTGCTGGGTACTTCCCTCGCCCGACCGGTAATTGCCAAACGGCAGATTGAGATCGCCCGCCGCGAAGGCGCCGATGCCGTGGCACATGGTTCCACCGGCAAGGGAAACGATCAAGTGCGTTTTGAGCTGACCTATTACGCTCTGCAACCTGATATCAAGGTAATCGCTCCGTGGCGCGAGTGGGAATTTAAAGGACGCACGGATCTAATCGCATACGCCAAAGAGCACGACATTCCAGTTACTGCGACGCACGCTAAACCGTATTCGACGGATCGAAACTTAATGCACGTTTCCTATGAGGGCGGAATTCTCGAAGACCCATGGGCCGGACCCCCGGAGG
Organism: Pyrinomonadaceae bacterium; assembly: GCA_041748795.1. GTDB lineage: Bacteria > Acidobacteriota > Blastocatellia > Pyrinomonadales > Pyrinomonadaceae > PSRF01. Next base: position 5,703 of record JBGTCM010000456.1, on the reverse strand, counting down.
ACATCTTTCAAATGACGCGTTCGCCCGAGAACGCCAAAGCCGAGGCCGAACAAGTCGAACTGTCATTTGAGAAAGGCGAGCCCGTAGCGATTAACGGCGAAAAACTCGATCCGGTGGCCCTACTGGAAGCGCTGAACAAATTGGGCGGTGAACATGGAGTCGGCCGCGTCGATCTGGTTGAGAACCGCTACGTAGGGATGAAGTCGCGTGGCGTCTACGAGACGCCCGGAGTAACGATTCTTCAGGCGGCGCATAGGGCCCTGGAATCAATCACGCTCGATCGTGAGGTAATGCATCTGCGCGACTCTTTGGGTGTGAAGATTGCGGAAAGCATTTATTACGGTTTCTGGTTTTCACCGGAGTTTGAATTGATGCGGAAGTTGATCGATGAGACACAGCGAAACGTAACCGGGGACGTTCGTTTGAAACTCTACCGCGGAAACGCAATCGTAGTGGGGCGTAGGTCTCCGCATTCATTGTACGACGAAAACGTGGCGACTTTTGAGGCAGACACTGTTTACAACCAGCGCGATGCCGAGGGCTTCATTAAGCTCAATGCATTGAGATTAAGACTAAGGGCCGGAGACTGAGTTCGCCAGGCGGGCTCCTTGGAGTGCTGCGGCCCGACGCAGCTTTGGCGGTTCGCGCTGGTTGGGTTAACTCGAATGGCGCAATTCGGCGTAGGCAAAAGATGCGTCGAGCCGCAGTACTCCAAAAAGTGGGCTCGAGAGGAGAAAAATGATGACAACAACTATCAAAGTGATCGACGCTGACAAGATTGGTTCCGCCACTTCTCCACTCGGTCTGGTTAAAACGGTGGCAGTCATTGCCAGTTCCCCATCGCCCAAATCCGGCGATGTGGTCGTGGTCCGAGCGCTAACCGACAGCGCCACATACAACATGCTCGAGTTGCCCACGGGGCGATTGGCAAAGATCAATCCTGGCGACATTTTAATCGGCGTTCTCGGCCGGCGCCGCGCGCTAAAGGGCTTTGTCGGCGATGTGCCTGAGACAATCGCTGCCGGCGATGAACTGCACCTGCTCAACATGGGTGGCGTCATCGGCAGCTGCACTGGTCACCACTCGAGTTTGAGTGATGCAATTAAGGTTGAAGTCATGGGCCTTGCGGCCGACGACGAGGGACGCACACTCAACATTGCGGACGATGCTTTGCCCGCAAGGACCAGACTCGGAGAAACCGCTCCCCTGGTGATCATCGCCGGCACGTGCATGAACAGCGGCAAAACCTACGCGGCCACAGAACTGATCAAGCAGGCGACAAGGAATGGTCTGCGAGTGGCGGCGGCGAAACTTTCGGGTATTGCATGTTTGCGTGACACGCTGAACATGGCGGACCACGGAGCTGTCGCTATTGCGAGCTTCCTTGATTGTGGGCTGCCGTCAACGGTTGATGCAGGCGACCTCGCGCCTATGGCTAAGGCTGTGGTTGGCAAACTCAACGAAAGCGCCCCTGATTTGATTGTGATCGAATTAGGCGACGGAATCCTGGGGGGTTACTCAGTTGAATCCGTATTCAGCGATGTAGAACTGCGCGAGGCCACAGCAGCGATTGTCTTCTGCGCTTCCGATTACGTGGGCGCCTGGGGAGGTATCGAACTGTTTCGAAGGCGTGGAATTGAAGTCGATCTGATTGCCGGTTCAGTAACTGATTCGCAAATGGGCGAAGACTACATCGAAAAAGAGTTTGGCGTTCCCGCAGCGAATGCACGCCGCAACGGTGGTGAGCTATTCAAGATCATTAAATCGAAATTGGAGCTTGCGCACACAGGTGCCGGCGTTTAGCGGCGTCGGGGAAGAAAACGAAGCATCGCCACGACCAGAAAGGCGAGTCCGACGAAGAGGAATGTTCGCTGGCCGCTGATACCGAGAGCGATAAAGGCGATAGCCAGGACCAGGAACACGAGGGGGATGTTTCGCATTTGATTTGATCTGCGCGAAGTGGTTCTTAAGAACAGAAGTAGCGTAACAAAGAGTCCCATGAGAACCGAAATGGCCGCGGCCGCGCCGAGACATAGAAGGCTTTAGCTCCGGAGGAGCCGCATGTTTATAGACACGGCGATTAATCCCAGATTTAAGCGCTCCGAAGGAGCGCAATGTTGAGGTCGCGGGAACATTTCGCTCCTACGGAGCTGGTAAATTTTTTAGATACTCGGGCTATAAACTTTAGGCCCCTACGGGGCCGGTAGTTTGGATTGGAGTTCCTGAAAGGAATTGGCGGCAATGACCGGTAAGAAAATTCGCATCGGAATTTTTGGTGGCTCCGGTTACGGCGGATCGGAGTTGCTGCGCATTCTGCTTTTCCATCCGAATGCCGAAATAGTCTTGGTCACCGCTAATGAGCAAGCCGGGAAATCGGTGAGTGAAGTTCACCGAAATCTTTATGGGCTGACCGATCTGAGCTTTATTTCAGCTCCGGAAGATCTCGGTGCACTTCCCGATCTGGATTGCGTTTTTCTGGCGCTGCCACACGGGCAGGCTATGGATGTTGTTCCGCGACTCCCAGGTCACGTCAAGGCAATCGATCTGTCGGGTGACTTTCGTCTTCGTGACCGTGGGTCGTTTGAACAACATTACGGTCGCGAGCACACGGCGATGGAGTCGCAGTCAGAGTTTGTCTATGGGTTAACGGAGACGAACCGCGAAGCAGTTCGCAATGCGCGCCTGATTGCGAATCCTGGATGCTTTGCCACCGGCACTCTGCTCGGCCTCGCGCCGCTGGTCGCTAACGGCCTGACGAATGGGCGCGTCATTGTCGATGCAAAGACCGGATCGTCCGGCTCGGGGGCCAAGGCTGCGGCTAACACGCATCATCCGCAACGCATGAATTCCTTTTACGCCTACAAGCCGTTTACGCATCAGCATGTGCCCGAAATTGAACAAGAGCTTGCGCGCGTTGGCGACTGGACCAGCGAGTTGGTTTTCATGACCCATTCCTTGCCGGTGGCGCGAGGCATCTTCGCCTCCATCTATACGGAAACAAAGGAAGAACTGACAGAGGAAGGGCTGCGCTCCATCTACAAAGACTTCTATCGTGATTCCTTCTTCGTGCGATTGGTAAAAGGCTCCCCAGACATCAACTCAGTGAAAACTACAAACTTCTGCGACCTCGGTTTCGCGGCCCGAGGCCGGCAAGTGGTTGTGTTTTCCGCCATCGATAATCTGGTCAAGGGCGCCGCAGGCCAGGCCATTCAGAATATGAATCTGATGTATGGACTTGATGAGAAAACAGGGTTGATGTTGGTGGGCACGAATCCATAAAGCAGCCGCCAAGACGCCAAGAGCCCGAGAAGAACCGCAAAGGAGATGACTGAACAGGTCTAAGCTGAGTTTAGCAATCAACTCTGATCATACGGCGCTCTCGACGTCTTGGCGGCTAATCATATGGTTATTGAAACGAACGCCACATCGAAAGCGGTGATAGCTCTCGAGGAACGCTATCAGCTCGCGACTTACAAGAAGATGCCCCTGGTAGCTGAGCGCGGCGAAGGGGTGTGGATCTATTCAAGCGACGGCGAAAAGTATCTCGACCTCTACGGCGGACACGCGGTAGCGGGCACAGGTCACTCGCATCCTCATGTCGTTGCGGCTATACGCGAACAAGCTGAGAAATTGTTGTTTTATTCCAACCTGGTTTACTCAGACACGCGCGCGCGAGCTGTCGCGCAACTGGTTTCCATCGCGCCTGAGTCATTGACCAAAGCTTTCTTCTGTAACTCCGGCACCGAAGCCAACGAGAACGCGATGCGGATGGCGCGCATGGCAACCGGACGCGAAAAACTCATTACCTTCTCTGGCGGGTTTCATGGGCGCACCGCCGACGCCATCAGCGCCACGTTCCTGGGTAAGTATCGCGACATCGGCAAACCCAACGTGCCCGGCCACATTCAGGCCGAATTCGGCGACATCGAATCTGTTAGCGCGGTAGCTGATGACACTGTTGCCGGAATCATGCTCGAACCAATTCAATCGATGGCCGGTGTTCGCACAGCGGCGCCTGAATTTTTCCGCGATCTTCGCGACCTCTGCGATGAGAGGGGCATCGTCTTGATCTATGACGAGGTCCAAACGGGCGTTGGCCGCACCGGTGAATGGTTCTTCGCGGGCAGCCAACCGGGAGCGGGCGTCGTTCCTGACGTCATCACACTCGCGAAAGCGCTGGGCAGCGGAATTCCCGTCGGTGCCTGTCTTGTCAACGAACGAATCGCGTCATCGATCAAAGAGAACGATCTGGGGACGACGTTTGGCGGCGGCATGGTGGCCATGGCAGCCGTGATCGCGACTTTGGAAGCGATTGAAAACGACGGCATGTTAGAGAACGTGAGAACGGTCGAAGCACACCTCCGCGAGCGTCTGTCGAAAACCCCTGAAGTCGTCGAGGTGCACGGGGGAGGACTTCTGCTTGGCCTGGAATTTCGGGAAAAGGCGGCGCCAATTCATCAGGCGTTGCTGGACGGCAAGATCATTACCGGAACCTCGAGCAATCCAAACGTGCTGAGACTGTTGCCGCCCTTGTGTTTGCAGAAGTCCGAAGTCGATTTGTTTGTTGCTGCTTTAGAGGAAATTTTCTGACAAACGCGCGCCCGCTAACGAACGAAGAAGCAGGGGGATAAAGTGGATTACGATTGGTACGATTTCGCGGGTAACGTCGGGGTATTGATGATGGTAATCGCTTATCTGATGCTGCAACTTGATAGGCTAAGCAGCTCGTCTTTCACTTATCTGATATTGAATGCGTTGGGCGCCGTATTGGTAATGCTCTCGCTGATGTTTCGCTTTAATCTGTCGGCTTTCCTGATGGAAGCATTCTGGCTGCTAATCAGTCTGTTTGGATTGGCAAAAACACTTCTTTCCAGACCTGCAGTTTAGAGTCTGGATAACAAGCCCGTAGTTCAGAGTTCAAGCTTTAGCTTGCGTCTTGCGGAACCAAAGACACAACCTGAACGTCGAACTAAAACTACGAGCTCGATTCGAAAGAATGAAACACTTTTTATCCACTGCCGATTCGTCACGTGATGAGCTCGAAGGGCTGATCGATTCGGCCCTTCAATTCAAAGCTGGCCGCGCAGATATTAATTCCGCGCAGCCCCTTGCTGGACGGTCGGTCGCGTTGGTTTTTTTCAATCCGAGTCTGCGCACGCGCGCATCGATGCAGGTCGGTATTTATGAACTTGGCGGAAATGCCGTTGTCCTGGAACCAGGCGGGACGAGTTGGACACTGGAGCACCGCGACGGTGTGGTGATGGATGGCGACAAGACAGAGCATGTGGCTGAGTTTGTTCGCGTGTTGGGTCGCTATTGCTCCGCGATTGGCGTCAGAACATTTGCCGCGTTGAAAAACTGGGAAGAAGAGCGAACCGATCCTGTGCTGAACGCTTTCGCAAAGTACTCCGACGTGCCGATCGTAAACCTGGAGTCGGCCATGCATCATCCCTGTCAGTCCATGGCTGATATGTTGACCATTCGTGAAAAGATCGGCGCAGGCCGCAAGCGAGTCGTCCTCTCGTGGGCGTGGCATCCGAAAGCGCTGCCGATGGCGGTGCCGAATAGTTTTATGCTCGCCGCCGCGCAGATGGGCCATGAGGTCATTGTCGCGCATCCTAAATCTTATGAACTCGACGACGACCTTATAGCGAACGCCAAAAAGAAGGCGGCTGAAGCAGGTGGCACAGTTGAAGTAACCAA
>JBGTCM010000455.1:0-4246 GCA_041748795.1 Pyrinomonadaceae bacterium | reverse complement strand
GACTAACTTAAAATTATCAGTCTCATGTCAAAGAGCAAACAACTAACTAGGACTACAACGAAGGCGCGCCGGCGTCAGGGGCGGAGTCTACTCGCAAAACCTCTTGACACCGATCACGGTTTCATAGATGAACTCTAAACTGCACGCCCTATGCAACAAATGTTGTACTGATTTCTCAATTTGCGTAATAGCCCGGTCGCGTTCGCGCTGACAGGTCGGGTCGATCCGGTAATTGTATTTTCACCGTCCGCCACCTGCCGTCTCGCGTCTCGTTGGTTGGCTTGTAACCCAGACTGTAAATCTTTCCTAAATCCTCAATCACCTGTCCATAAACGCCTTCGAGATCCTCTATCTTTTTCGCTTTGTAATAGAGTCCGCCACTTTCATCCGAAAGCAAAGCCAGTGTCTTGCGCGCGTTCTCATATTTCCGCCCGATGAAAGAGTTGGAATATTCATCGTTCTCCGTATCGAGATAGATTGGGATAATCAACGTGTCGTTGCGTCGTACTGCTTCCAACAAATCCGAGAAGCTGGTGGTTGAGCCTCGGGTCCCAACCGTCGGACCGCCCGGCAAGGCATTATCGACGCCATCAGTCATGAACACCACGGCCCTTCGCCGTTCGAGAGTTTTTGGACTGATCACCTTTTCGAGCGTGAACTGCAATGCATCCCAAACATGCGACCATCCCACCTCTTCACCAATTAGATTGCTGCTGGCTAAGAGGGCTGCGCGATCACCGGTCAAGGGTGAGATTACATTCGTCGTGGTTGAGAACGTAACAATTGCCACTCTATCGGAAGGGCGCGTGGCTTGAATGAAACGTTGCGTCGACTCCCGAATCAACTTTCGTTTGCTAGTGGTGGAACCCGACAGATCGATGAGCAACACAAGATCGAAGGGCACATCGGTGGCGGCAAAATAAGTGACGGCTTGTTGCTGTCCGTCTTCGACAACGCTGAAGTCTTTTTGTCCTAGCGTGCCGATGTGCGTTTTGAGTGTATTGCTATAGACACTCACGTTAAGACTCACCAAATTGGTATCGACGTGAACCACTTCATCTTCTTCGACCGTCTGACCTTCCAGTAGACCAGCTGAAGTCGTCGTAGCAATCGATCTCTTTTGTTGGTCGGAGAACTGGTTTGTCAAAGCCCCGGTCGACCTTATCAGGGGCAATCGATACTTCGCCTCGAGAAACCGCAGGTAGTCGCTTAAAGGGGGCAGGTCATATTGTTTGCGGCGGGCGTCAACCTGTGTTTCCGCCTCGATGGGAAACAAAACCAGGAGTCGGTCGCGAATAGTCGCCTGAGTGCCGAACAACTGTTTCAAGCCGGCCTCCAGACGCAACCGATCAACAAAGCCGGCGAATTCCGGACGCTGAATGTCACCCCGCGTCACGGCCGCAACGATCGCCGGGATCAGATCAACCTTCAGCGAACCCGTAGAGCCATTTCTGAGTACGTAGAATGCTGCATCCACTCCATCGTGACCTACGAGGGACGCGGTCGGCCAGCCATGCTGTTTCACGATTGCGCACAGTCGCACCGTGTTTTTGTCGCGAAACTCGCGCATCCTCTTGACCAGAGCTTCTGGTTTCTTGTTGTCACTGAGGTCCTCATCCAGTCGCTGTTGAGCATTCTCCTTTAGCTTCAACAACTGTTCGCGCAGCTTTTTGTTCAGCGCTACATTAGCGGAGCTAGCTGCTTGCTCTGTGATTTTCTTGATTTCTTCCGGAGTGAGACAGCGGTCCTGCGCTGGGGTTGACTGCGCGCAGACGAAAAACGAAGCGATGATTAGAAAGAGACTAAAAGTCTTGAGGGTATCCTGATGCACGATTACCTATTGTAGGACAGCCATTCCTGTCTGTCTGACTCTGGGAAGAGATCTGTCGGAGGTTTAGATGATGCCCAACCGGCTTCTTATACACCGTAACGCAAACTGTTAGTTTGCGGATCTCGCGGAAGACGCTCGCCAGGATGTAAACGTGCCTATTGGGCACCATCCGCAAACTAACGGTTTGCGTTACATTTTGCTTCTGACTTTAATTCAGTAGCGCCTGCATGCGGTGAAGCCCGCTAGCTGCTTCAGTAAAGCCTGGCTGTTGTTCCAGAGCCTTACCGTAATGCCTGGCAGCTTCGATGTACTTCCGGCGAGTTTCATAAACACGACCGAGATTGAAGTGGGGAAACGCGTAAGACTCATAACGCGGCGCAAAGAGCGCTCGTTTGAACCAGCGAACGCTGCTGTAAGAATCACCCTTCGCTAAGAGATAACTGCCAATGTCGTTGTAAGGATTTCCCAACGTCTCATCAACACGGATGGCCTTCAAGCATTCTTCTATCGCCTCGTCGTAACGGTCCTGAAAACTATAGACCCAACCGAGGAAGGTGTGCGCTTCCGCGGTAGGGTAGGTTGCGATTGACCGTTTATAAAGCTCGATGGCTTCTTCAAAGTTCTCAGCCTGCTGGGCCTGGTAGGCCTCCTGAAAAAGCTGTTTGGCTTCGTACTTCTCGGCCGGCGAAGAATCATCCTGAAAGAGATCGTGTTTCATTTCATTTATCACAGTCGGCTGTCGCTCTTTGGTCTTTATCCATGCGCTTGATGCGTCCATCAGTCTTAGGTGCAATCACTTTCATCTGAGCGATCGCCGCGCGGAGGATGTCTGAATCAAACTTTGCCTGGTTTGGCGCTATCAGTACCCGCGCTTCTTTCAACATCGCATACCCGTCGCCTCCACTGATGCCAACATAATCGCTGGTGGCAAGAGTATATTTTTTGTTTTCATCAAGCGGCTTCCCATTCACAGTTACACTGACAACTCGTGAGCCCGCCGGCTTGCTGGCGTCGAACATAAACCGCACACCGGACACTTGCGGAAAACGGCCAGGTTCAGCGTCTTCAGCACTTCGCGCCACCCCATGCTCGAGAGTGCGTTTTAACAGTTCGCCGGTCACTTCCAATTTTACTACTTTGTTTTTGAACGGAAGAATGGCCAATACGTTTCTTCTCGTGATGGGACCAGGACGAATTATCTCATCTGCCCGAATCAAACCGCCGTTGGAGAACCCGATGTCGGATCCAGTGGCTGTCCGGAATGCGTCCGCTATAAAGTTGCCCACGTTTGTTTCCTGTTTCCGGCCTACTGCGCTTCTGGCATCGAGTTCTACGCGCGTGCGTCCCACAACCACTGATAGCTCCTTGAGCAGCGCACCATACCTTCGATTGATGGCCGTGAAACCCGGGTCTTCTTTGATCTGCGCGTTTACCGGAATCACTTTCCAATCGATGCTTTCTACCGCTCCCGAGTCCTTCGAAATATTCAAATCTATCTGTCCGAGCTCGCGTGCGTCTGACGTCATCTTCAGAATTGGAGCACCACCGGACGACGATTCAAGCAAAGAGTGTTCGTGGCCTCCGATGATCACGTCGATATCGGCGCAACGAGCGACCTCCTTATCTTCAGCCATGGACAGATGAGTTAAGGCGACGATGCTTTTCACGCCACGATTATGTAGCTCCGTAACCATCTTACGCGCGGTTTCGCAGGGATTAAGAAAATCAACGTCCGGGCCGGGACGCGAAGTGGTTCGAGTTTCCGGCAACACAAGGCCGAATATTCCAACCTTCACACCGTCAAACTCTCGAATGACATACGGCAGCGCGTCCCCGAACGGCTTGCCGGTCTTTTTATCGATCACATTTGCCGCAACCCACTTGAAGCGAGACTCCTTAATACGTTCGAGCAGCACCTCGGGACCGAAGTCGAATTCATGATTCCCGAAGGTTGCATAGTCGAGACCGACTGTATTCCAGGCGTCGATCATCTGCGCACCTTTGTAAGTTATCGATTCGACGGACGGTGAAATGGTGTCGCCCGCCATCAGGAAGAGTGTGTGCGGCGATTCTTTTTCAATCGCTTTCTTTAGAGTCAAGACTCGCCCTAATCCGCCGTGCGCTCCCAGATCAACCGGGGCAAATTGATAGACGTCGTTCACCTGAAGAAGCGTTACCTTGACGGTGCAATCAGGCTTTTGCTGAGCTGAAAGGGAGACGAAGGTTGCGAGAAGGAAGACTGATATCAACGCGAGTCTTCGGCGAATCGGTCCTGAAAGTCTCATCTTCAAGTCCTCTCTCTGAGAGCGAAAGTACGGATCCCTGATCGTAAACAATCGTAGTTATGTTGCATTTGAGGAGTGGATTATACTCCGAAGAGGCGATCCACGAAGAGACACGAACTCAAACGGAATC
>JBGTCM010000454.1:0-4320 GCA_041748795.1 Pyrinomonadaceae bacterium | reverse complement strand
GCAAGTGTTTTCTGGGCTGAGCGCGGCGCGTGTTATCGCTGTCTCTATCCGGAGCCGCCACCGCCTGGCCTGGTGCCGTCGTGTGCGGAAGGAGGTGTGCTTGGTGTCTTGCCTGGAATCATGGGCGCGATTCAGGCCAATGAGACAATCAAGATTGCTCTGGGCGCTCCAGACATACTGGTTAATCGCCTATTGTTGTTCGATGCCTGGGCAATGAAGTTTCGCGAATTCAAGTTGCGCAAGGATCCCCTTTGTCCGGTGTGTGGCGAAAATGCCACCATCAAAGAATTAATCGACTACGAACAGTTTTGCGGTATGAAACCGGCGCACGTCGTCGAAGAGACAAAGGTCGAAGAGATAACTGCAACTGAACTGAAAGCAAGATTGGATCGTGGGGAGGATATTCAAATAATAGACGTGCGTGAACCAAACGAATATGAGATTGCGAAGATGCCGGGAACGAAACTGATTCCACTGGGCCAGGTGGTTAACCGGATGAATGAGATCGACCCGTCGCGGGAGACGGTTTTCCATTGCAAGGGCGGTGTGCGAAGCGCTAAGGCAATTGAAGCTTTGAGAGGAGCGGAATTTCCTGGGCGAATGGTTAATCTCAAGGGCGGGATCACAGCATGGTCAAACGACGTCGATCAGAGCGTGGCGAAATATTAGCGTCGGATGCCGGGCGAAGTGATAGGTGTCGGGTATCGGGTGCCGGGTGTCGGGAAGAAATTTTCCGGTGTTTTCCCCTGGTTCGTTTAGCGAGCGGACTTGTCCGCGAACCGGGGCACAAGTGCCCAATCTAAACGGATGCCAACCCGATACCCGACACCCTCTTCATACCTTCACTCGGTTAACCATGTCTCTAAAGGCGACGATGTTCTGTTGTCTCAATTCAAACTGGCTCGGACCCACTTTCATTTTCCACCACTTCCGCTTTCGCGATCTTCACGAAAGTCGCATAGGACAACGTGACCTCGAGCGTTTCCGTCATCAGCGTGTCAGTGCTTAGGCCAGCCAGGGTCATCCTGCCAACGCGATAAGTCACGCCGTCCGCTACGATTGAAAGGTCCCTCTGACTGAGAGAGTGCCGCTGGTCCCAGTCATCTGCTTGAAAGATTATCTGCAAGCTGGCCTGACGCACGTAATCAAGCTGGATGCCCGGGCAGTGGAGTCTCGCCTTCCCAACCTCTAACTATTCCTGGATCCCTGCAGAATCCGACAGTTGAGCAATACAAAGACCTTGGACTTTGGACTAAATCTGCCCCTCCGGTTGCGGTGAAGCGAGGGTTGGGAGTTAAATAGGGTGAAAGCAAAACAAAGCAATGGTTGGAACAACACTGGGGAATTACAAGATTCTCGAGAAGCTCGGTGCGGGCGGACAGGGAACGGTCTATAAGGCAATTGATTCCAAATTGGGTCGCACCGTTGTCATCAAAGTCCTGCCTGACGAACTAGTTGCCAAAGAAGCCAATCGCAAACGTTTCGAAAGGGAAGCCCGCCTCGCCTCTTCTTTGGACCATCCAAACATCTGCACCATCTTTGATCTCAACGTTATCGATGGCATCCATTTCATCGCCATGCAGTACATCGATGGGCGTAACGTTCGTCAACTGGTAAACGGCAGACCTCTCCAGCTCGAGAGCGCGCTTTCAATCGCCATCCAGGTAACCGACGCACTTGCGGCAGCGCACGCGCAGGGAATCATTCATCGCGACATCAAGGCCGGCAATGTAATGGTCAACAGCAAAGGCCAGGCGAAAGTCCTGGACTTCGGACTGGCAAAACTGCTCGACGATGAGGCGGCCCGCACTTCCGGCATTCATCACACTGAATTGACCGAAGTCGGCATCCCGTACGGCACCGCAACCTATGCAGCGCCGGAACAAGCTCGCGGCGATCGTGTCGATTCACGCGCCGACATTTTTTCGACCGGCGTGTTGCTGTACGAGATGTTGACCGGGACCTGGCCCTTTCGTGGCAAGACCGCAGTGGATGTTCGCCACGCCGTGTTACATGACGAGCCACCGACACTCGGTGAGGCGAGACCTGATCCGGTGCCGCCGCGTTTGCAACAGGTACTCGATCGCGCACTCAAGAAACACCCGCGAGATCGATATCAACAAATTTCTGAGTTCCGCGACGATTTGCGCGCGGTGGTTCGGGAGATCGGCTTGACCGGTGGAGTGTTGGTTGATGACAGCGGCTTGCCGGTTGTGCCTCGGCATTTGCATAACGAGGGACCGGTAACACGCGCGCTACGTTGGTTCAAGCGGAATGTAACCGGAAGTGAAAGCTCGAGTTCGCCGGGACGCACGCGCGGTGCCTCGCAACCGCGTGATGCGCACGAGACGCCGACCACGCTTGGAGATCGTGACCGCAAGAGTATCGCGATCCTGCCTTTCAAGAATCTGGGCAACGACCCGGAAACAGCCTTCTATGAGTTTTCGCTGGCAGACGCAGTGATTACAGAACTCGCCAGGGTGCGGTCTCTTGTGGTACGGCCGTCGTCGGTGATTGTGAGGTATCAGGGCAAGCAGCTTGATCCGGGGGACGTCGGCCGCGAGCTGGCGGTAGATGCGATCCTCACTGCCAGCTTCCTCCGGGCGGGCGCCCATTTGCGCGTGACCGTGCAACTGCTCGACGTGAGAACCAGCGAAATACTCTGGAGCGATCGCATCGATGCTGACGCGAGTGACATCATTGCCGTGCAGGACTCGATTGTTCAGCACATCGTTGACGGCTTGCGGATTGAGCTTAGTCCCGATGAGAAAGTCGAACTCGCTAAAGGCTCCACCACCAACGCGGCCGCCTCGGAAGAATATCTACGCGGAAGAAATTGCCTGGGCCTGTTTATCTATCACACCATCGGACGCGAGGATCTCGAGTCCGCAATCAACCATTTTGAGCGGGCCGTGGAGATAGACTCAAACTTTGCCCTGGCCTATTCGGCATTGGGAAGTTGTTACGTCAATCGTGTACTGAAAGCGCTTGGTGAGGCCGACGATCATCAGAAGGCCGAAGCCGCATTTAGTAAGGCGCTGTCCCTCGATCCGAAATTGCTCGAAGCGCGGATGCATATGATTTTCATTTACCTCACGCGAGGCGAAAAGCAAAAGGCGCGTGAGGCAGTTGTGTTGCTGCGGGTAGAGTATCCCAATGACGTCGGTGTTCACTTTGTACGCGGAGTTGTAGCCCGCCTGGATGCTCAGTATGAACGCGCGTTGCGCAGTTTTGATCGCATGGTCCGGCTCAACCCAAATGAACGCGTGGTGGCCAGTTATAATCGTTCGCGCATCTTCATGTACCAGCAGCGTTATGAGGAGGCGCTGGCCGAGCTCGATCAAGGTGCTGAGATGGAGCCCGAACACCCTCTCATTCAAACCTTCCGCGCGCGCGTGCTTTACTATCGTGGCGAAGTGGACGCGGCCACGCGGATTCTGGAACAAGTGCTCGAGCGCCATCCAACGATGGACGGCATAAGGCCAATTCTTGCAACCTGTCTCAGTGCGCAAGGCAAACATGAATTGGCCGACCAGCAGTTGACGCAAAAGGTGAAGGTCGCGGCCGCGTCAGATCATGATATACCTTACTGGCTGGCGTCAGCTTACTTAATGCAAGGCCGCCAGGTGTTAGCGCTTGAATGGCTGGAGAAGGCGATTAATCTCGGCAACGAGAATTACCTCTGGTTTGAATCTGATCCGAACTGGACTGACTTGCATGACGATCCGCGTTTTAAAGCATTGATGCAAAAGGTCAAGGCCTCACTGGAGAAACGCGAGGAAACTCCTGAATGAAAACTTTTGTGGTCGGTGATGTTCACGGCCGTTGTGCACAGCTCCAACGATTGCTGGAAATGATTCCGCGTGAGGAGTCGACGGACACCCTCGTGTTTTTGGGCGACTTGATTGATCGTGGACCAGACGCACCTGGTTGTGTGGCACTCGCACTGAAACTGTTCACCGAAAAACCGGAACGAGTGGTTTGCCTGCGAGGTAACCACGAACAGATGATGATGGATTTTATCGAAGGCAGCGCGAACCTGTGGATTACTCCTGTCACAGGCGGCGAGCGAACGTTTGAGCAATATACGAAGAAGAGCTTAACGATTACCAAAGAACAGGATTTGGAGGACGCGCGTCGCGAGATTGAGAACAGCTTGCCCGCAGAGCATTTAGATTTTCTGCACGGATTGGCTTACTACCACGAAGATGATTACGCGATTTATGTGCACGCGGGACTCGAGCCGGATAAGCATCCTCGGGAAACGCCGCCGCAATCGCTGATGTGGATGCGCGACATGGAGTTTTACAAGAACTATCG
>JBGTCM010000453.1:0-4271 GCA_041748795.1 Pyrinomonadaceae bacterium | reverse complement strand
GCGATCATCCTGGCTTTAGTGCAAAGGAAGTTGGCGGTATTGCGGCATCTTCCCAGACGGATCCTGGCATGGCTCATTCTCACCAGTCTTCTCGGTGTAGTCTTGAATCAGCTCCTCTTTGTGAAAGGCCTGTCCTTAACCACGGCCATCAATGCCACTCTCTTATCCACAACTATTCCTGTATTCACGCTCGTAGTCAGCATTGCCTTGGGCCATGATCGGGCTTCCGTAAGAAACCTCGCCGGGATAGCGCTGGCTGGGGCTGGAGTGGTTTATTTGGTGGATCCGTTCAGAGCAAGTTTTTCGACCGATAACACCTGGGGCAACCTCTTGATTGTGGTGAACTCGTTTTGCTACGGAGCTTACATCGCGGTATCCAGAGACCTGGTGAAGAAGTATGGCGCCCTCAATCTCATCACCTGGATTTTTGTGATCGGAAGCTTAATGACGCTCCCTTTCGCCGGCTACGCATGGAGCGTTGAGAGCTGGGAGTTTGTACCGGTAAGCGCCTGGGCATCGATCGCATACATCGTTTTGGTTCCAACGGTGGGAGCCTATTACCTGAACGCGTGGGCGCTGACCAGGTTGGCGCCAAGCATCGTCTCCGTCTACATCTACATGCAACCGTTGATTGCCTTTGGACTCGCTCCCCTGATCCTGGGCGAAAAGATAAGCTCCCGAACGCTCGTTGCCTGTGTTCTCATTTTTGCAGGAGTCGCCGTAGTAACGATTCGAAGTCGGAGTAAAGTTATCGAGGAGATTTCAGAGCATCCCGATGCAATGGCGCACTAGGATACGGGGCAGTAGCCCGACCGTCAGGGAGGGCGGAGTGGTGCGACTAGAAACGCCCTTCCTTACGGTCGGGCTACTGCCGCTACACCGGCAGTTCCACATCGGAAACGATTCGACCCACCGGGTACAAATTCATTTGTGGATCCCAATATGGCGAGCGACGATAAAAGAATTGCAGTCTTTCATTTGAGTCGGTTGCGAATGCCGGTTCCGTCTCGATTTTCCGTTCAAATTCCTCCCGCAGCTTGGGATCGCTCGCTAACATCTCCCGCGCCAATTTTTCCAGCACGTAGCTTTCGCCATATTCCTTCTGCTCGAAGGTGGCGTTGAAGAAACCCCAACGCACAAGTGAGTCTGGCGCGGCGGGTTCCAGTAGATTAATCGCAACCCTTGCCAACTTCTGGTGCAAGGGAACAACCACCGACCCCGCGGGAAAAGTCCGCTGCTCTCTGGTGGACTCCGCGCGGAACGACGGCATCTGCCGTCCTTCAAATGGCCCGCCCGGCCAGGTAACGTCGTGGAAGCGATAACTTTCTACGTTAATAGTTGCCGGCGTCGTTGTGGTCAACACCGTCAACCCATGCGATTTGATAACTTCGATCACTTCCTGCCACTGCGCCGGAACAATGTAAGAGAGAGGTGGCGCGACCGTAGCCTTCACGCGCAGGGTGTTGTACATCGGCACCGTCATTTCAACCGGCTTGGTCCCGAACGTAACGTAGGGAACGCCGGATATTTCGCTCGTCTCAACTTTCGACTCGAGACCCCGGAACCGGTAAGGCACGGCTTTATCCGTTAACTCGAAGTCAATCGCAAACTGTTGCGCCGGATCGTACGACCTGCCCAATTGAAGTGTTTCTTCGTCCGCCTCTCTCCCTGCTTTAAACAAGCTTTCCGGATCTTTGTTTACTTCTTCCAAAGTGAATCTAAGGAAATCATAAGTACCGATGACCCTGGGCCGATAGGGTTTCAGCATATGCGTCTCGATCAGAATGCCGGGCCGGTTCCTCAGCGGCAGATAGCCGGTTGAAAAACGCGGGCTGCCGTTGAAATCACGGATGCCTAACGAGAAATCGCGGTTATCGACGAACTCTAAATACCACGACACGATGTTTCCAGCCGCTTCCGTAGCCGGCGCGACGCGCTCGTCTATGACTCTTCTCTCCCAGTCCAACACGCTGGCAGGCACACCGGAATGGTGCTCGTGCTGGTAAGTAATGTTGTATTGATAGTCTGCGCCGTTGGTCACATGGCAATCGATAAAGAGATCGGGGTTCCACCTATTCCACAAAGCAAGCCAGGCACGCGTCTCCGGCGTGTCTGCTTTCATGTAGTCACGATTTAGGTTCTGGTAGATCGTTGTGGTACGCCAGCCCATTTCCTCCGGTCCGTTCTGATTGATGCGATTGTAAGGACTCGAGCGTGAATGCCCGTCGGCGTTGTAGATTGGCATAAACAGCACGACGACGTTCTTGAGCAGGTCCGGGTGTGTTTTTGTGATTGCAATGTCGCGCAGCAGGGCGAATCCAGCATCCTTGCCGTCGGGCTCGCCCGCGTGAATGCACGCCTGAATCAGGATTACAGGTTTGCCAGCGTTATGGGCTGCGTCAGGTGAGAAGATGTCGCCCTCGGCGGCGATTAGTAATGGCAGATCTCTTCCTTCACCGCTCTTGCCGAACGTTTCATACCTTATCAATGGCGACGCTTCCGCCAGTCGTTTTGCATACTCGATCGTCGCCTCGTATCTCGGCGTCTCGCGGTAATCAGTTTTTTCGGCGTGTGTCAGCCATTCAGGAGGCAATTGGTTCGTAATGTTTTGCGACATGGTTCCGGTCTGAAGAACTAAGAAAATGCGAAGGGAAACGGGATCTGCGGCTCTGCCGCCGCACAGTGCGGAAAGCCTATGGCTTTCCGTGAGCCAACTACCCCATTTTTTTCCTGAGGCTTGGCCTCAGGAAAAGGGATCCAGAACCAGCCCTCCCTGAAAGGCTGAGCCTTTCCGCACTGTGCGGCGGCAGAGCCGCGATAAGAACTAGGAGAGTTCGTTCTTGCATGAGCGACACTGGCTGCGGCGCCTGGCGTTCAGTGTTCCGCAACTCTGACATCGAATGTACATTGCCCGCGCAAACCAGGTTGTGATGATCCAGCTCACCCCGAGTATTCCGACCAACACAACCAGGTTCAGCAGCACATCTCTCAACGACTATATTTCTCCCGCAGACTCTTGTGATAAGCCTCGCCACGTTCATACCCGCGACGGAAAGCTTCGTCTGATTCCGTAGCGGGGGCAGTGTCCCTTTGTTTGTTGAGCGCGGCCTCGAAGCCTCGACGGTAGTTGGCTTCGTCCGTTTGAAAGGCGCCGCCGGTCGCTTTATAGTGAGCCTCTTCAGCATCTCGCAACGACAACCACCAGCTCTCGCGAGCCGCGTCGATACTCTCCGCCCCTGCGCTCGCCAAGGTGTCCCTGGCAGCATCTTCGATTTCGTCGGCCTCAATGAATGCGATTACTACCGAGCGGCCATGCTGAACCGCATCTTCATAGAGGTACAACTCGTCATGGGGCAGCCCTTTGACCAGTCCTTCCTCCAGCGCTCCCCCTACCGCCATTCCTGTCGCCGTTCCACCGGCCCCCAGAAGTGCCGCGCCAATGATAGTTCCGGCTATTACCGGTCCGACACCAGGCACCAGCAAACTCGCCGCTGCCGCACCGAGCGTGGCGCCGCCGGCAACGCCCATTGCTCCGCCCACAGTTCCTCCCATCGCCGTGCCCATGCCCGGTTGTTCAGTGTCCGAGGTAGGCACACTGTCCTCGACTTTCTCGTCGGACATACCCGGCGTCAAGAGGGCAATCCGATCATTAGGGATTCCCAAAGAGTGAAGCTGCTGAACAGCTTTCTCGGCTTCTTCGCGTGTGCGAAATACTCCGGCAACTGTCTCCATGCTTGTGTCCTCCTTAAATTGTCAACTAACTTTTAACCTTCAATCTACTTGAGTGCAAGATGGTGACACCAACGACACAAATCGTTGAGGAAATTACCAGAGCTATGTTAGAGTCCAGGTGATTTATTCAACCTAAGCTTTCAAAACCACGGAACAATTCGAGCGCAATTATGTTCGACATAGTAGAGAAACACTGGCCCATGTCGGAAGGCGACGGCAAGGCGGCGCGCAAGAAGCGGCCCCGAATACTCGCCATTACAACCGACTGCTGTACAGGATGCGCCGGATCGCCAGCCTGCATCGAGTATTGTCCAATCGAAGCTTGCATGTTCTGGGTGCCCGATGAAGATCATCCGCCGTTTGGACGCATCGAGGTTGATCCTTATCTATGCATCGGTTGTCAGAAATGCATTAGTAAGGGACCCGACGGAGCGTTCCTGGATGGTTGTCCATGGGACGCTATCGAGATGGTGCCCACCGACGATTGGGAAGCCGCGCATGGGATTACGCTGCCGGACCTTCCGCCTGCTCCACCTGCT
>JBGTCM010000452.1:0-6700 GCA_041748795.1 Pyrinomonadaceae bacterium | reverse complement strand
GATCTTGACCACATAGCGTGGCTAACGGAGGCGTTTGTTTACGAGTTGGCTGAGGGCGAGGGGGCCGGGCCGCTGCTCCTGGTGATCGAAGATGTCCACCTCGTTTCCGACTCTGATTGGCTGGAACCTTTCTTCGGGCGTTTACTCCCGTTACTGCCCTCGAATGTTCACGTGTTGATTACCAGCCGAAGTTTGCCACCCGCTCCTTTGTGGAGAATGCGTTCGAAGCAGTCGCTGGTAGTCATCGACGAAGAAACACTTGCCTTCACCAGGCTCGAGGTAGTTGCTCTGTTTGAAAGTTATGGACTTTCCAGCCAGCAGGCGAACATTGCTCTGGATCACACCCATGGCCGGGCCGCGGCTTTGGATGAGTTTGCCTCGTTTCTTCAACGGTCAGAGGCTACGGCGGCATTGCGACCCGCAAGCGCATTAGTGTTTTGTAAGCCCGGTTAACGACGTTTTGGCGCCCCGATTAATTCATGACCCCCGAAGCAGCTACAGTCGAGACCACATCGATCCCGCCGGATGGTGGCTTGATTCCATTTCACCGTGCTAACCTGCCCGCCACTCCAGACAATGCGGAGAGGCAGGAACTAATGGCGCCCAAAGATCGTCAGCAGAAGCCCTTCCCAACGCCGGCCGGATCAGGACCGAGCATCGCTGAGGTTGCACGCCCAAGTTTCTTTCTCCGGACGAAGTTACTTCCACCGCGGCCCGCGCCTGAGTTGTTATCGAGGCCTCGACTCACCGACCGGCTACTGGCGAATCTTAGTTATCCGCTGACTCTCGTTACTGCTAACGCCGGATCCGGGAAAACCACGCTGGTTGCCGACTTTCTCCGCACGCACAAGCGACAGTTTGTTTGGTATCAGCTCGACCACACCGATGCTGACCCGTCAGTTTTCCTGGGCTACCTGACTTTCGGAATTCAAAAGCTTGTGCCCGGCTTCGGCGAGGCTATGTCTTCCTATTTGCAGGAAGCCACGGGCGAACTCGCGCAGCATCCCGAACGAGCAGTTGACGTTTTCCTGAATGAGATTCTGGAACGAGTAGAACAACAGCTCATCCTGGTACTTGACGACTATCACCATCTGGGGCCGGACACCGCGGTGCATGCGGTTCTTGATCGGTTGTTGGCTTACCTCCCGGATGTTTTGCACATAATCATCATTTCGCGTGAGATGCCCCCACTGGCATTGGGAAGATTACGAACGCAAACGCCACTTTCGAGCATAGATCGTACCGACCTGCTGTTTACCGATGAAGAAACGCAGGAACTTTTTCGCAAGGTTTTCGACCTTGAGTTAACTCCCGAACAACTCGCTGAGTATCGTGAACGCACGCACGGCTGGATAACGGCCTTGCAGCTGGTCCGGCAAGTTGCCCACCGTAATGTCATTTCCAACCGTGATGGCCGCGCAGACGCACCCGATCTGGTTGAGGTGTTGCGGCAGTCAGAGCGCGACATATTCGATTATTTTGCGGAAGAAGTGTTTTCGGACGAGGAAGTAGACATCCAAAAACTCCTGTTAAAGGTTGCCCTTCTGGACCGAGTAGAGTTGGACACCTGCGCCTCGCTTTACCCGGGCCTCAATTGCGCACGTGTGTTACCGAACCTGGTTCGCCGAAACGTGTTTATCTCGGTGGCGAGCGACCGCAAGGGCGAAGAGTACCGGCTCCATCCGCTTTTTCAGAATTTCCTACGCCGGCGTCTGCGGAGTGAGATTGGGCGCACGGGTGTGGCCGCGGAACATCAACGCTGCGCCGCCCATTACCTGTCGCGGCTATCGTGGGAGCAGGCAGTGCAACACCTGCTGGCGGCGGAAGACTACGAAGGCGCGGCTAAGTTGATCGCGGAGAGAGGACCGGAGTGGATCGCTTCAGGGGCCCTCGGATCCCTTGCGTCAGTAGCTGATTCATTGCCGCAGGGCGCGCTCGAGGCGCATCCACGCGCCCTGGCCCACCGCGCGGAGGTGGCGCGACTCGGCGGGGACTACGAGTTCGCGCATTCGCTGCTACGTCAGGCTGTTTCCCTTCTGCATGCGCGCGAGGACAATGAAGGCGAAGCTGACGCTCTTCACTCTTTGGCGACACTCGCCCGCCGGCAGGGCGACTGCGAATTGGCTTTTACCTATCTCGATCAAGCTACTGCACTCAGCAATCAGAATTCTGCCGTTCGGACAAAATGCGGCAACACGCGGGGACTTTGCCTGGTCGCGATGGGTGAATGGGCGGCGGCAGAGCGCGAATTCAGGGCGGCGCTGCAGTCAGCCGAGGAGCGGAACGACGAAGCCTACATACGCTTCATCGCCCACAATCTGGGAACTCCCGCGGGAATGCGGGGCGACTTCGGTGAGGCTTTGCGTTGGATGGGCCGCATGCTGCGGAAAGACCGGCCTGGCCCGCCAATGCCGCAGGAGGCAGTCGCGAATTTGAACATGGCCCGGTGTCATCTGTACCGCGGTGATTTTGCTGCGTGCGAACAACACCTCGACAATGCGCTGGAGCGGTGCCAGCTCTTTAACCTGGTGGCCCCGCGAGCTGAGACTTTCGAGGTCTACGGCAATCTCTATCGTGAGCGAGGCAACATCGAAAGAGCGGTTGAATACTACGAACGCGCTGCTCGCTCTTACGATGAGGCAGGCATTAGCATCGATCGAACAGAGTTGCTGGAAGAGCGCGCTTTGCTTGGTTTGCAGATAGGCGACCTCAATGCCGCACTAGCACAGATCGAGCGGCTCATCAGTGCACGGCCAGTAGAAAAAGAAGAGAGGGGCTTCTTTACAGCTTCGCTAACGCGCGGTCGCATCTTGGCTGCTCGCGGCGAGTATGCGCGCGCTCGAGAGGACCTCACCGAGCCTCTGGAGTACTTTCACAAAAACGGACTTTACTATGACGAAGCCCAGGCCAGCATCGTACTCGCCCTTTGCGATTTTCATCTAGACAAAGAACCAGAGATGATTAATCGCCTCAAACGCGCAATAGATCTGGCCGCGCGTTACGACTACGAATACTGGCTAAAACGCCAGGTTTCTCGTCACCCGCAACTGTTTGCTTCCGAAGAAGCCCTGGAACTGCTGCCGCTGGATTTGCGCGAACAAGTCGCAGCAGCTCCGCAACAACCGGTTCGGGAGGAGCCGGCTCGTGTTTCCGAGATTGCCCTCATACCGCAGCCGGTAACGGATCTGACAGTCAAAATGCTAGGGCCGGTGGAGATTCTACGCGACCCAACGCGACCGCTGGCGGCTGATGCCTGGCCAACGCGGCGAGCCCGCGACATCCTGTGCTTTATCGTTTCTCGCCGCCATCATAGAGCTTCAAAAGACACCATCATCGACACCTTCTGGGGCGAAACTGATTTTGATGTCGTAGAAAAAAACTTCCATCCGACCGTTTCGCACATCCGCAAGGCACTTAATAGTAACCAGCCGCTCAAGCAGAACTTTCTGCTTTATCGCGACGGCGACTACCAGTTGAACTCTGAGTTTTCCTACCGCATCGACATTGAGCAGTTCGACCAACTGGTCAGCGAAGGTGAAAATGCCCGTCGTGCCAGGCAGTTTGAACAGTGCATTTCCGCCTACGAAAGTGCACTGACCCTTTATCGCGGGGAGTTCATGCAGGGAAGTTACGAACCGTGGGTGGAGGAACAGCGCACATATTATCGAGAGCAGTATCTTCGTCTATTGGAGGCGCTGGCAGGCGTTGCCCAAACGTCAGAAGACTGGCCTAAAGCGATGCAACTGGCGCAGTTGATTATCCGCGAAGACCAGTTTCGGGAAGACATTCATTGCGTCCTGATTAAGGCCCACGCCGCAATGGGCAACCGCGGAGCGGCAAAAGAACACTTTGAAGGACTGAAACGACTGCTGGAGAACGAATTAGGCGTAGAACCAAGTTTGGAAACCAGAAAGCTATACCAGCAGTTAATTGGCTAGAAAGCGGACCGAAAAAAGGAGGGACTTTCGTCTGAAAAACGCAAGGTTAACGCAACATATTTTGGCCATGGTGACCTTAGAATGCCCTACGCGTTTAAGGAAGACCGCCATCGCGGGATTGGGAAATAGGCAGGCGGCGCTCAAGGATTCAAGGGAACCCGGGAAGCCGTTGACCGCTGCAAATTCCCGGAATAGCTCTTTTCAGCAGTGCCCTCGCCAGTTCGTTAGCATGACTGCGCCAAGAAACCCGACTGAGGTGATAGTTTGCTAGGCACTAGGTTTCGTATCAATTCCATAGCCAGAAAAATGCAGCAGTGCGTCTCCATGATCCTTGTCGTGTTGGTCGTGGCGTCTCCAGTTATGGCCGGCCTCAACATCAGCAAATCCAATGGGATTGTGATGACTGGCGTCGATGGCATCGTGATGACCGGCGTGGACGGTATCGTCATGACCGGCGTGGATCAGTTCTTTAACGCAAACACCAACGGGATCGTCATGACCGGAGTGGATGGGGTTGACCGGACCACCTCCGATGGCATTGTCATGACCGGCGTTGACGGCGGTGGTGTTTTCGCGAACAGCAGCCGTATCACCAGGGCAGACGGCATGGCAATGAACGGCGCTGACGGGATAGTGATGACTGGCGTGGACGGCATCGTCATGACCGGGGTTGATGGAGTTACTTATCACGCAGTTTCGGTGTATGCGACTTTGCCTAACGGCATAGTCATGACCGGCGTGGACGGGATCGTCATGACCGGTGTAGACGGCGTTCGACGACAGGGAGCTGATGGCATCGTCATGACCGGCGTCGATAGCTCCGTCATGCACAGGGCCGACGGTATCGTGATGACAGGGGTCGATTCCGTACGAGCAACCGCCGCTGATGGAACTGTTTTCTCTGTTGCTCCTCAGGGCCTGAAGTTTAGCGGTGTGGATGGAATCGTGATGACCGGAGTAGATGGCATCGTGATGACGGGCGTCGACGGGATTGTGATGACGGGCGTGGACGGCTTGATGAATTCGTCGCCTGTCGCCGTCGGGCTTCAGAGCGTCGATCCCGAACTAGCGGTTAAGCTCAACGCCATGGCCGACGACAGCAACGTGAACGCGGCAATCGTCTACCATCGTCTGCCAACGGAATCCGATTTGGCCGACCTTCAGAAGATAGGAATCGTGGGCGGCACGCGCTATCGCGTTCTTCCGGTTGTTACAGTTACAGGAACGCGGGAACAGGTTTCTGCCATTTCCAGGTTGCCCGCGGTTCGCTCAATCTATGGAAACCGGACGCTGTCGCTAACCAGCGAACCTGAGGTTAGGGCAGTCACCGGCGTCACTCGCGCCTGGAAAGATTCGGAAATCATCAACTCCAACCGCGGCCTGTCGGTAACCGGAAAGAACGTCGCCGTCGCAATACTCGACACCGGAATCGACGCCACACACCGCGACCTCGCCGGGCGCGTTGCCAAGAATATCAAACTGGCTGAAACGCAGAGTGCCAGTGTCGGCTTCAACTACCCACTCAATTCCGAACACCTGGAAAACACCGATAACCTCTACGGGCACGGGACCTTTGTTGCCGGCGTCGTGTCGGGCAACGGAAATCTTTCGGGTGGGAAGTTTAGCGGAGTCGCACCGGATGCGCGTTTGGTTGGTCTGGGCGCCGGCGATATGACGCTTCTTTATGTGTTATCGGGCTTTGATTACCTGTTGGCGAACGGCCGCGATTTGGGCGTTAAGGTGGTTAACTGCAGCTTCTCGGCAAACACCATGTACGACGTGAACGACCCGGTCAACGTAGCCACCAGGATGCTCACTGAGGCGGGTATCAACGTTGTATTTTCCGCTGGTAATACAGGTCCCGGCCAACACACGCTTAATCCGTATGCGGCCGCGCCGTGGGTAGTAAGCGTGGGGGCGACGGACACGCAAGGTCGCCTCGCAGAGTTCTCTTCGCGCGGTGGGTTTGCAAGTCCACAATTTCATCCGACGCTGGTGGCTCCGGGAGTCGATATCGTGAGCCTGCGCGGCTCAGGCGTAGCGAATGTTACTGGAGCGCAGGGTTTGATTGGCGCTGACTCTAAACGGCTTAGTTCTACAGAGCTTCCCAACTACACCACGGCCAATGGCACAAGCTTCTCAGCGCCCCAGGTTGCCGGCGCTATCGCCTTGATGCTGGAAGCTAACCCGGGTCTAACGCCAGCAGAGGTAAAGGCAATCCTCCAACGTAGCGCAACGCCCCTGGCGCCTTACTACAACTACGAAGTCGGCACGGGAATGCTAAACGTCCACGCCGCCGTACTCGAGGCAGAGTTTCCAGCGCGCCGCATAGGCGTTTGGCGCGGCACGCTCGACCGCGATCAGGTTGAGTTTGTTAGCGACGCTCCGATCGAGTTCTCGGGAACGGTGCAACCCGGCAGCTCTGCTGAGGCCACAATTTCAGTTCCGGAAGGCACAGTAGCCGCTTCTGTGCAGATTTCGTGGGGGCCGATCTGGAGTACTAACGATCTGGGGCTGTCGGTTTACGATCAGGCTGGCATAGTTCGCGCCCAATCAAACACGCTTAACCTGGCAGGTCTTAACGGCAAACGAGAGAGCGTTACCCTCAACACGCCGGCTGCCGGTTCGTGGAGAATCGGGGTCAGGAATACGTTAGGCGGGTTATCAACGTCGCAGCAGTTTTACGGCGTCATGGAGATCAATCGCGCACGTTACGCGCGTATGCAGGACGTCAGCTCATTAAGTCCTTCCCTGCGCGAAGA
>JBGTCM010000451.1:0-4414 GCA_041748795.1 Pyrinomonadaceae bacterium | reverse complement strand
ACTTTCAAGAATGCAAGGTTATAAGCGATGCCTTGGCAAAGTCTTCCGGCTATCTCCCCGTCCCGTAGGGACCTAATGTTTATAGACGAAATAGTCTGAACAATTCCCCGCTCCAGAGGAGCGGAACGTCCCTGTCCGCATTTTCATCCAACAAACGTTGCGCTCCGCTGGAGCGTGCTCGTCTATAAACATTCGGCTCCTCCGGAGCCAGAACGCGGCTGCTGCTCCACCGGCTTTCAAGGTAAAGGCTTCATTATCTTCCGGCCATTCCCTGAACGATGCTCGGGCCATCACCAGCAGATTGTCTAATTTCCGCGGTAGTCGGATCGATCGTAGTCTTGATCTCTGAAATGCGATTGGCCGGAAAGCCGCCCTGGTTGGCATGTTCACGGATCAGCTCTTCACTCGGAGCGATGTAAACACAGTAAACCTTGTCGCCCGTAACGTAGCTGTGCAGCCACTGAATTTGCGGGCCGAGATTTTGCAGCACGCTGCACGATTTTTCGGAAATACCCTGGAGCTCTTGCGGCGACAAATTGCCGGCGCCCGGAATCTCTCGCTCGATTACATATTTTGGCATGGGATTTATACTCCTTCTTCTTCTGTGATCTCAGATCTCAAATTGAAATCTCATATCTGACCTCTGACTCTGACCTCTGCTTTCTGCTTTCTGCTTTCTTTCTGCCTTCTGACCTCTGACTTCTGACCTCTGACTTCTGACCTCTGACCTCTGGCTCAATACGCTGCCAGCTTCCGCGCCGCTTCCAGCACGTCTTTCGTCTGCGGCAGGTAATAATCCTCGAGCGGCGGCGAATAGGGGACCGGCGTATCAATCGAAGCTACGCGCAACACTGGCGCATCCAGCCATTCAAACGCTTCTTCCGCAATCGTAGCGGCAATCTCGCCACCAATGCCGCCGGTGCGAGAGGCTTCGTGCAACACGATTGCCTTGCTTGTCTTCTTCACACTCCCAAGTATTGCCTCTTTGTCCAAAGGCGCGAGCGTGCGCAGATCGATAACTTCGACGTCGAGGCCTTCTTTTTCAAGTTCCTCAGCAGCATCCATCGCCGTCAGGACCATGGCGCCAAACGTGATGATGGAAAGATCGCGTCCCTCGCGAACTGTGCGGGCCTTGCCGATTTCGACTATGTAATCGTCCGACGGTAGTTCCTCGCGCAGTCTCGGCAGGCGGTAAAGTTTTTTGTGTTCAAAAAACAGGACCGGGTCAGGATCTCGAATAGCTGCTTTGATCAGACCCTTGGCATCGTAAGCGCTGGAAGGCTCGACAATCTTTAGGCCCGCGGTGTTGAGGAAAAACGACTCGGCATTCAGCGAATGAAATGGACCTGAACGCACGCCTGACCCACATGGACCACGAAACACCGCTGGAATATTTGCTCCCCAACGATAACGGCACTTGGCCGCGTAATTGGTCAACAGATCGAACCCTGCGGAGATGAAGTCGATGAACTGAAACTCGGCCACGGCCTTCATCCCCATTAGCCCGGCGCCGCAAGCAGCACCGACAATCGCCGCTTCGGAAATCGGCGTGTCGATCACCCGCCCCTTACCAAACTGATCGATCAATCCGTCGGTGACCTTGAAAGCTCCGCCATACGCGCCTACGTCTTCGCCAATGACGAAGACCGTAGGGTCGCGCTCCATCTCTTCCCAGATACCCTGGCGAATGGCTTCAACCAGCGTCGCCTGACCACCGCGCTCAGGACGTGCTGACTTGTGCTCTTTTTTGGCGGCTGTCGACATATCGATTAATTGGTCTTTAGTCCCTGGAACTTTGATTTTGAACTTTGTCCTTTGAGCTTTGAACTTTGTCTTAGGGCCTTCGAGCAAAGTACTAAGTTCAAAGCTCAAAGAACTAAGAACGCACAATTTATTCGGTCGCGATTCCTCTTTGTTCTGCGATTCCGCGCGCCTTCATGATCACGTCGTCATCGACTGGCTCTGCACCGCCGGTCCAGCCTTCAACCTCTTCGACCGGCCGCCCCAGGGCAAGGGCAAGTTTCTCATCGCTGCCTTCAAACCCATTGTCACGCAGGTGCGTCAGCAACGCCCTGCCCTCGGACTCGGTAGTACCCTTATCGTCGACGGTGTTGCTGTCCTGAGCCACGGCCGCAGCGGTCAAATTATCCTGTTCATTATCACCCATTGTATTGTCCCCCTCATTCAACTTAATCGTAATGTTCTTTGGACGCCAGTCGCGCCCGATTCGTGTGGTTTAGTGTTTCTTCGTGGATCGTTCACTGTTGGGAAAAACGATCCACGAATCACCCGAAACTACCCGAATTAATTCCCAGGTGCATAGTGACACGCAGCCGACCCCTGTCGTAAGACGACCCGGTCGCCACCACCACCCAACGGGCTGCCCGGTTGGGGACCCCGGTTCGCTTCCGGTTCTGATACCGCTTCGCGCTGCCCTCTGCCTCCTGCCTCCTGCCTCCTGCTTTCTGCTTTCTGCCTTCTACCTTCCGCCTCTAGCTCTTCAAGACCTGCGGTCGAAACGACGGCGGCACGATGTTGTTGTCAAAGACTCCATACGCAGCCTTATCCGCGTCGGGCATCGGGGACGATTCGGCCCAGGTACAGTCTTCTTCAATCTCGCGAGTCACGTTCGCGGTGATCTCATCCAACTTTTCCTGGCCCGCAATTTTTTGTTGCAGCAAATATCTTTCGAAACGATCAAGCGGATCGTTGTTCTTCTCCCACCACTCGATCTCGCCTCCGGGAACGTAACGTTGATCGTCATGTTCGGCGTGACCCTTGCGCCGATATGTTTTCGCTTCAATCAGCACGGCGCCTCCACCACGCCGGGCAAACTCAACCGACCGCTTGGTCACTTCGTAACATGCGACCACGTCGTTGCCGTCCACGATGTGGCCGGGAATTCCATAGCCCGCAGCTTTCTCCGCCAGATCCTTAACAGCAGTTTGTAAGCTGGTCGGTGTGGAATATGCGTAGTGATTATGTTCAGCCACAATGATCAGCGGCAGCTTTTGCACGGCAGCGAAATTCAGTCCCTCGTGAAACGCGCCCGTACTCATACCTCCGTCGCCAATATAAGCAACGGCGACCGTCCGCTTCTTTTGCATGCGCGCGGCCAGCAGCACGCCATTCATTACCGGAATCATGTCCCCGAGATGGGAGATTGGGCCAATGAAACCCTTGTCCATGTCACCAAAGTGGATGTTGAGGTCGCGTCCGCCTGACGGCCCCCAGGCCTTGGCCATATACTGCGCGAAAATGTCGCGCGGCTTGATGCCTTTCACCAGCACCGCGCCAAGATCGCGAATCAAAGGGGTGATGAAGTCCTTCTGATCTAACGCGTATGCTGTGCCGACGGCGGTTGCTTCCTGGCCCAGTGAGCGAAAGACCCCGCCAACAACTTTCGTTTGCCGGTATAGATTGACCAGACGCTCCTCAACCAGCCGGGTGAGTTTCAGATAACGGTAAAGCTCGAGCATCTGCTCGGGCTTCAGCGTTGTCTCAGGGGTACAGGCGAGCGGCGCACCATCTACAGTTTTTCGCGGCGCATACTTTGTGCTGATGCGCATCTGAAAACGCGACGGCCGGCGCGGTCCGCGACGGCGATTGCCATCGCTCGGACGGCGCTCCCTCTGATCGATTTGCTTGGGTTGATCCATTGTCTATAGATCTTCTCTGTGCAACCTCAGTGTCCTCTGTGTCTCTGTGGTGGGTCTAACGCGGCGAACATTCACCACAGAGCCACAGAGAACACGGAGGTTTCACAGAGGAAACTTAGATATGCACCGCCAGATCGTGCACACCTTCCGCAGCTTCCATTACCGCTTCTGAAATCGTCGGGTGCGCGTGCATGGTCCTGCCTAATTCTTCCGCAGTCGATTCAAGCTGCATTGCCACACACGCTTCGGCAATCAACTCGGTCGCGTGTGGACCAATGATGTGCACGCCAAGAATTTCGTCGTACTTCTTTTCGCTGACGACTTTAACAAAACCTTCTTCTTCACCGAGTATGCGTGCTTTGCCGGAAGCGGAGAACGGAAACTTGCCGACCTTTACGTCGTATCCCTGCTCCTTCGCCTTCGCTTCAGTCAATCCAACGGACGCTACTTCGGGGTCGCAATAGGAGCAATTTGGTACCAGTCGAAGATTGATGGGACGCACGTCCTTCTGCCCAGACATATGCTCGACAGCAACGATGCCTTCTTTGGAAGCAAGGTGGGCCAGGAGCGGCGTGGGCACCACATCACCTATCGCATAGACACCTTTTTCCGCCGTCTGCTGGAACTCGTCTACCTGGATGAATCCCTTTTCAACTTTAATCTTGCTGCCTTCGAGTCCAAGGCCCTCGGTGAACGGCATTCGGCCTACAGCAACCAAAAGCATCTCGGCTTCGAGCGTGACGGCTTCACCCTTC
>JBGTCM010000450.1:0-4921 GCA_041748795.1 Pyrinomonadaceae bacterium | reverse complement strand
CTTGCGTGGGCCGGCCAAAAGCACAACCTGAAGGTTGAACTCTGAACTACGCGCCCCTGACTTTGGACTTTGGACTTTGGATTTTGGACTAAGGTTTAAACAGGATTCAGCATCACGATCTCCGCGCGTTCGCGCGCGCTGTCGAGGAAGGCGTCGGTGTCGGATTCGATCTTGGCTTCGGTGAGGATCTTCTCGATCTCACCGGA
Organism: Pyrinomonadaceae bacterium; assembly: GCA_041748795.1. GTDB lineage: Bacteria > Acidobacteriota > Blastocatellia > Pyrinomonadales > Pyrinomonadaceae > PSRF01. Next base: position 4,715 of record JBGTCM010000450.1, on the reverse strand, counting down.
GGCCTGCTCAAGTGTCGGGATGATTTGGCCGGGCGTGCGGCTCCTTAAGCGCGGCAGGTAAACATCACGATAGTAGTCCCCAATCTCTTTCTGAGTAATCACCACAAAGTTGCGAAAACGGAAGTCGAGATACTTTTCAATCTTGAGCCGTTGCTCGAGAATCTCATCGAGCTTCTCCGCCGTTAATCCCACGCGTTGCAGTCGTTGTTGAAATTCCGTGAGCGAGGGAAACATCTTTACCAGCTCATCGCGCGAGTTTTTTATCTCTTCGCCTGTGGGCTCAATCGATGGGAGCTTCTCGGCTTCCTGAAGAATAAGCCGTTGGTCGACAAGCAAGCTGAGCGCGTGATTTAGATCTTTTGAAGTTGGGCTGGCGAGCGGCGTATCCGGCTGCAACGCCAATTGCCACAGAAGATCGGAGTAGGTTATTAGACAGATGTTACGACAGTCCGGAACGACACCGGCATTGACGGTCGAAACCATCTTGTCGACGACCTCCTGGGCGGCGGCCGAAGGAGGCAGGAGGCAGGCGGCAGGAAGCAGGATGCAGAAAGCAACCTGTGGCCATCGGCCGAGCACCTGTCTCGTGCTGGTTGAAATTAATCTGTTAATGCTCATTGTCTTTTTGCGAAACCAGTCGCGCCGTTGGCGCTCTCAGCGGGGGCAAGCCCGCCTTCCCAACCTCTAACTATTCACAGGCGCCGTATTACTACTCACTAGCCTTCTGCCACCTGCCTCCTGCCTCCTGCCTCCTGCCACCTGCCACCTGTCTCCTGTCTCCTGTCTCCTGTCTTCTGATTCTAGAACGCTTGCGTAAACCTGAAATGGACCTGCGTGCGCTTCAGCCGGTAGATCGCCGGGGTGCCGTCGAACAAAATGCCGCCTGGCCCACGCTGCGGAATCAGGAACTCCGGCGGATTGAGTAGAAAACCGTAATCGATCGCCAACGCGCCTCCGAGTGGCGTTTGAATTCTAAAGCCAAGCCCGAGCGTATGGGTCCACTGCGCACGCAAGTTTGCCGCGTTAATAGCGGCCAACACATCGCCGGGCGGCACAGGATCGTCATCCTTCCCAAACAGATCTCCGATGCGTCTAAACACGTTACCGCCATCGTAAAAAGGAACCATCTGCAAAGACCTTGAAACAGGGACACGCGCCTCAAGGTTGACGACAGCCAGAGCATTGCCACCTATGGGCACCGTAAAGGGATCCAGGAACACAGGGTTCTTTTCCTGATCCAAAAACGTGCCTTCCGGGATCACAACCAAACGCGGCCCAGCCTCCTCGAAGTCGAAGCCGCGCAGAGTGGTTGAGCCGCCCGCGAAAAATCTTTCGCTGATTGGCAATGTCAGATCTATCTCGTCTATGCGCCCATTGCCATCGCGGTCGCGCGGGTTAAAAAGATTCGCCAGACCGATAGTTGCATTGGCGGCAAACACCGTCCCATTCAATCGGTTCACTTTGTAATAACGGCGATAGCTGGCGTGCAACTTATTAAACGAAAGATTGCCGCCCAGTTGACGCAAGGCAATCGCATAGTCGAAATTGAAAAATGCACCGCGGGTCGCATCGAGCTGGTTGTAACGACAAACTTCGCCTGGCGCGCCTGACTCCTCATCCGGGTTTCGCACGGCGCCGAGTAGCCCGCGCTCGCACCTCTCTCTCGTGTCGCGAACGAATGAAGTCCCAAAACGCGAGAGGCGAACCGCCCGATCCGGTTGCAGGATGGGCCTGGTTACCAAACTCTGGAGATTAAAGAGCCGAACGTCTTCGTAACTATACCGGGCAAACACCATCGTTCGCGTTTTCTGATCAAGCACTCGACGCGTTTCCACCACCGCGGTAAATCGATTGATGGTTGGTTCCTTTACTCGAACTCCAAACTCATCAAGCGGATTTCCCTCCGTGTCGAGACGCTGCACAATTCCCATCGTGCCCCGGTCAATTGCCGAGCGGAAGAATCTCGTCACGGTCGAGTCGCGCCGGTATTCGAGGGAAACGCCGAGAGGCGCAAACTGCTTCTCCCCGTACCGGGCAAAGCGCGGATCCAGATATTCAAGTCTCACCAGCTGCTGACTACGACTGGCACGCAGGCGCATCGCCCCGTGGCGCAGCTTGTTCTGCAAGTTGACGTTGCTGATTTCAAACAGACCGAGCGCACCGGTGTCGGTTGAAAAGCCGCCGCCGTAGTCCATAACCCTCGGCTTCTTCTCTTCGACGTCGATGATCACGTCGCGTTGTTTGAAGCCTGCCAATGTTTCTCCAGCTGGCTCCGAGCGGATGATCACCTGACGGTAGGCGTCAGTCAGATACAACTCGCGCTCGCTCTCGGCGATTCGATCCGAACGAAGGACATCGCCCTCAGCGATCGGAATCACTCGCAGAATTGCATTTCGTTTGGTGTTTTGCGTGCTCGCGCTTCCGGTTACGCCGTTGATAACAATGCGACTGATAAAGACCTTGTCGCCTTCATTTGTGATCGAGTAAATGAGTCGTACCTGCTCGTCGTCACCCTTCTTCGGCAGTTCGATGATCGAAAAGTCCATTTGCGCATTGACATAACCGTCGCGTGAATACAAGGCCAACAGCCGCTCGCCGTCGGCTCGCGCCTGTGACCGCGAGTAAGGCGCGTCGATCACTGTTTTCAATTCGTCGCGCAATCTTTCATCCGTATAGATGGTGTTGCCCCGGACCTCTGACGTGGCGACACGGGTCAGGGCGCCTTCCTCAACCTGAAATGTAATGATCAAGCTTTCGCCGTTGATCGAAACACCCTGAAGCACATTGACGTTAGCCCGGCGATAGCCAAGGTCTCGCATGTAGGCCTGGATGGTCCGCTGGTCCTGTACCAGCAGCGTCTGGCTGGTGTATCCACGTCCATATCCCAGCAATGGAATCATTCCGAGCGGATTGGCCTTCTGAGTTCGTAGGTCTGCCGCGACGTCCTCATAGGTGAGCTTGTTAGTACCTGTGATGCGAATGTCAGTGAGCTTGAAGCGTCGCCCGCGTTCGATGTCATAACGAATGTCGACAGTGCGTCCGCTCAAAGTTTCGGGATTCAAATTGTCACAAGTTGTGGACGTGCCGTTTTCTCCCAGGCCCGGAGTGGCCGGGGTCACTGTGCAGACTGCAATCACTTCGGTGAAGAAATACCCGTCCTCCTGAAGTTTGTTTCTGATACGGCGGGCGCCCTCGATAATCGCTGACGTGTCGATATTGCCTTCACGCTTTACTGGGAGAAGTTCGCGAGCCGTCTTCTCCTTCATCGGATAGTTCGGCACAGTGACGGTTACTTTAGGTCCTACCGCCCCCCTGAGATTTATCGCCACGCGATTGCTATCCGGATCGCGCACGACACGAGGATCATCAAGCAGCGGCGAAAGGTAGCCTTTATCGATGATGGCCTGACGGATGGTTTTGACGTCCTGACCCAACATCTCACGTGTAAACGGCGCACCCGCGGCAAGCTTTAGCAGCGGTCGCACTGGCGCCGGATCAAGGCCGGTGATCTGAAAGTTGAATGACTCAACGCGGGCCTGCTCTCCGGGAGTGACCCGGTATGTCACAGTCGCCCTTGTGCCGGACGGATCAAGTTGTTCGACAGGCTCGACGACCGCATTGAAGTAACCCTGGTCGCGCAGATAGACCAACAGCTCATTAGTGTTACGAATAATGATCTGTTTCGTGAGTCTCGTTCCGGGTTGAGTGATATTCACACGCCCACGAAGCTCGTCTTCCGGAATCGGAGTTCCATTGGCTGGGCCAATCTCAAATCTTACATCTGCGATCTGCACCTGACGGTGAATAACGAAGCGCAAACGGACCGGACCTCGGTCACCGGGACCGGCGTCAAATACCTCTACTCGCGCGTTCGCCACGCGTTCAGAGTCAAACAGGAATTGGAGAGCGTTGCGAATGTTAACCGCGGAAAACTCAGTGTTTGGAGCCAGCCTGATGATGGAAAGGAATTCTGCTTGGGCGGCAGGGTCGGCGAGCGAACCTTCGAAATTGATTTCGATCGCGGTGATTAGCCGGCCCTCGTATTCCTCGAAAGTTTTGCTGGCCCCGGCCGCGGAAACGAAAGAGAACGTTGTGGCAATAACAAATGCAACCGCAACCAGCCAGCGACCTGGCTTCGAGTTCGGGGTTTGGGCGCGGCTTTGCCGCCTGATGTGCGGAAGTGGCTGTGCCCCTCCGTCGACTGCAGCTACCGTTTCTGGGGCTCCGCCCGGGACGTGGGGCTTAGCCCCAAATCTCAGATTTTCGCTCACGGCGGGGCGAAGCCGCCGCCGCACATCGGGCGGCAAAGCCGCGACGGACTCCGGGATATCAGGTTCACAAATCCTTGACTTTGCCACGCCCATGCTCAAAATCGTTTTCTAAACCGAATCTCAAAACTAAAGTTGTCGCTCTGCGACGTTAGCTTCCGCGTCGATGCCTGTTCATATTGCGCTACGAAAAACAGCTTGTCCGAAACGCGATACTCCACCGCAAATATCATGTTGGTGTCGGACCCCACGTTTGTCGAATAAGTAATACTCAGGTCCTTGTTAATGCGTTTGCCGAGAGTCAGCCGCGCAGCCGGGGACGATCCACGGCCACCAAGTGTCGGATTGATTTCAAACCGGCTCAGCCCGAAAAGCCTGCTGGTCGCCCGTTGCACCGGCGCATTGATTATCGCGTCGGTTAGAAGACTGGTGGCGGTGCCAAGTCCC
>JBGTCM010000449.1:0-2666 GCA_041748795.1 Pyrinomonadaceae bacterium | reverse complement strand
CAGCCTATTTTCCAACCAGCGACCGTGTTTAGTTATTATCAGCCGGGCTATGAAGTTCCCGGCACCAAGATACTGGGACCTGCGTTTGGCATCCTCTCCACTTCCACTACGCTGCGACGAGCGAATAACATAAACACGCTCATCTACACTGGCGTGTCCGCGAACACAACGCCAACGGCCGCCAGCCCCGATCGACCTCGCGGCACATCGATAGACATATCAAACCTCGAGGCTTTGTCCTTAAACTCTGGGCCAGAGGCGGTCGTCGACGCACTCAACGCGTTGCTGTTGCACGGAACCATGAGTTCGCAGATGCGAACTTCGATCATCACGGCGATGAATGCGATCAACGACACTAATTTAACAACTCGTCATCAAAAGCGGGCGCGTGCGGCGGTTTACCTGGTGGCAACTTCCTCGCAGTACGACATACAGAGATAACAACAATGGCAACAACACGCAGAGATTTTTTACGGACCAGCGCGTGCGCGCTCGGCGGCATGGCGATGGCCTCGAGTCTTAACAGCTTTGGGATCGTTCATGCGCTGACGCCCCAGGCAGCCACGGACTACAAAGCGCTGGTGTGTCTCTTCATGAACGGAGGAAACGACGGCAACAACATGTTCGTCGACCTCAATCAATATACTGCCTACGCCAACGCTCGAAGTACCGCCGGTCTAGCGATCCCGCAGGCCAGCTTGCTTCCTGTCTCACCGGCGAGTGGAGGGTCTTTCGGTTTTCATCCAAACATGCCGGAAGTGAAAACACTGTTTGATTCAGGGAAGTTGGCCGTTCTTTGTAACAATGGACCATTGGTCGAGCCGATCACGCAAACCACTTATCTGAACGGCACCGGTAAGAAGCCTCTTCAACTGTTCTCGCATTCAGATCAAGTTGGATTGTTTCAAACGGCGATAGCAAATAGCGTCAGTCAAACTGGTTGGGGCGGACGGCTCGCCGACAAGACCCCGGGATTGAATGGTGGCGCCACTTTCCCGAACAACGTTTCCATTGCCGGCGTTAATCTCTTTTTGACGGGCGCCGACACGCGGCAACTCGCCGTCTCCGATTCCAATACTTCATTAGCAAACGTGCTCGTTCTCAACGACGCTCCCGGCGCTACAACCGGCGACATTGCTTCTCGTAAGGCTTCGTTTACCGAACTACGAACGCTGGACAATAACTTCAAATTGGTTAAAGCGGCCAGCGACACACGCTCAAGCTCCATTCAAACCGACCTTGCTCTCAGCTCAGTCAATCCGGTGCTGACGACGCCGTTTCCCAACACATCAATCAGTCGTCAGTTGCTTCAGGTTGCTCGTCTCATTAAAGCCAGCACTGATCCTACAGCCGGCATCAACATGAAGCGACAGATCTTTTTTGTGCAGATTGGCGGCTTTGATACCCACTCAGCGCAGATTGGCGGACAGACGACTTTGCTGACGCAGGTTAGCCAGGCCATCAGTGCTTTCTATGCGGCCACAGTCGAAATCGGACTACAGGACCAAATAACCCTATTCACCATGTCGGATTTCGGACGCACGTTCCAGCCTGCAGGATCCACGGTGGCACAGGTTGGTAGCGACCATGCCTGGGGAAATCACCAGCTCATAGTTGGCGGTGCGGTCCAGGGAAATACGATTTACGGTGCGTATCCGACGCTTGCGCTTGGCGGGCCCAACGACACAAACATTCCGGGTTCAAGCGCGCGCGGCCGTTGGATACCGACAACTTCCGTAGAGCAGTATGCCGGCACTCTGGCAACGTGGTACGGTCTGTCATCGGTTGATCTCCCCGCTGTGTTTCCGTTAATTGGACGCTTTGCAACTCCCAATCTCGGGTTTTTCGGTTAATCTCAAAGCTGTGCTTGATTTGTAATTGAAATAGCCTAGCGGCCTTTCGCTAGGCTATTTTTAGAGGAGCCACACTGGGACACGCGGATAACATTACAGAACCGTGCGCGGTAGCGCCGGATGCTGGAAGCGCCGTAAGCAGCAAAAATGGTCGACACTCGAATCCAAGGTAGACTCTGGGATCCGGCGCTACCGCGCTCGGTTCTGTATTTCATTTCGTGTTGTCTAGGAGTGATTCGTGGATCGTCCCTGCTGATCCGAAACGGACGATCCACGAATCACACTAAACAACACTAAACCTGAGACAAGAACTAATGATGCATCTTTGCGACCGAGGTGCACTAAGCAAAACGTAACCCGCAATGCCCAACTCTCGCAAACATCCCAGGTTTGAAACAGCGCGACTCATTATCTTACCGGCATTACTCGCCGCTCTTTTCGGATTTCTACTAACCAACAACACTGTAACTCCACCCGTGCAAGGGTTCTCGTCTGGGCCGCCGGCAGGTTACACCGGAGCCCCCGGGGAAGAGCCAGAGGCGTGCGCGGAATGTCACGTTCCTGCGGATGCTGGAACGGGGCATATATCAATAACGGCTCCGCAAACTTATGTTCCCGGCCAAACCTATCCGATCACGGTTACGCACACGAACGCCGACCAGACCCGGCTGCGCTGGGGATTTGAGCTGACAGTGCTGGACACTTCAGACGAGAAAGCGGGAAACCTGGAGAGCATCGACGGTCTTACTCAACTCTTAAACAACCAGGGGCCTGGCGGGGCGCGGCAGTATATTGCGCACACCTCCGCCGGAA
>JBGTCM010000448.1:0-5497 GCA_041748795.1 Pyrinomonadaceae bacterium | reverse complement strand
CGTCAGCCCGGTAAAAATCAAAACGCCGATTACTGAGATAACAAATTGCATCGCATCGTTGTGCCAGAACATTCCGACGATCATCGCAATGATAAGTCCTATCAGACCCATGAATAGAAACTGGCCCCAGCCGGCCAGACTTCTTTTGGTCACCGTGCCGAAGAATGCCATTCCTCCAAACATTCCGGCCGTAATGATAAATGTGGACGCGATCGAGGCTCCGGTGAACGCAAGCAGAACAACTGAAGTCGTGACTCCTGTGAGTGCTGAATACAGCATGAAGAGTCCCGCAGCTGTAGTAGGCGCCATATGTTCAACACGACTCGCGAGATAAATGACCAGACCAAACTGGGCGATTATCAATGCCCAAAACACCAGGCGATTAACGATCAGAGCTTCGATGAGTCTGGGAGAAGAGGCTACCCCATAAGCCGTAACGGACGTGATGAGCAAGCCGGCAAACATCCATCCATAGACCTTGCTGAGAAAGGCGCCTACTCGCTCGTCCCGGACGTCCACAGGCAAGAATGCCGCTTCTCTGTCGGTATTTCTATTTAACGAATCTTGATGCCAGCTCATATGATCCCTCCTCGGCGCTTTCGACCATCAATCAAAACATCCCTAGTTGCGTAGCTCAATTATATCAGTCTTCGGTTAGTTATCCGACGGGCCCCCTGACATCACTGGTTTAACAATTCGAATACACTAATGAATACACCCTATTCCTAAGTGGCCGACTCAGTCTTGGGAACTTAACCCTTTGTTGAAATGGAGACTGGGCGGCACGCGTTTGCCCTCCTGCGGTCCCATCACACTGGTTTACGATTCTCCCTTACCGATTTACCATCGTCACTATGAAAGCGATTCAAGTTACCCAACCTGGGGGCCCAGAAGCTCTTACTCTCGTGGATCTTCAAGACCCTGAACCCAAGCCGAACGAAGCGCTCGTCGGCATCAAAGCAGCCGGCGTTAACTTCATCGACGTCTATTACCGCGAAGGGCGTTACCCGTCGCCCCTTCCCTTCACTGTGGGCCAGGAGGGCGCCGGAGTTGTGAGCGCTATCGGATCTGACGTAACCAATTTGAAAGTCGGAGATCGCGTGGCTTATACAGGCGTGCTTGGTGGCTATGCGGACAGCGCCGCCGTCCCTGCAGACCGACTGGTGAAGATTCCTGACGACTTGAACTTCGATCAGGCGGCAGCAGCAATGCTTCAAGGCATGACGGCGCACTACTTGAGCCACAGTACATACACAATCAAAAAGGGAGAAACTGTCTTAATCCATGCAGCGGCTGGAGGTGTGGGTTCACTACTCGTGCAGATGGCAAAGCATTTGGGCGCGCGCGTAATCGGAACCGCAGGTTCTGAAGCCAAGGCCCAACTTGTGCGCGACGCCGGTGCCGACGAGGTAATTATTTATACGACGCAGGACTTTGAAACGGAAACGAGGCGTCTGACTGACGGCGACGGTGTCGATGTGGTTTATGACGGTGTAGGTAAAACAACCTTCGAAAAAGATTTGAACGTTCTTCGGCCGCGTGGATACCTGGTTCTTTACGGTGCATCGAGTGGCGCCGTTCCGCCTGTAGATCCAATGGTCCTAAACAAGAAGGGATCGATCTACCTCACGCGACCCAGCCTGCATCATTACATTCATACTCGCGAAGAGCTACAGGACCGATCGACTGACGTCCTGAAAATGGTTGCGCGAGGCGCACTTAAACTGCGAATACATAAAACCTATCCACTCTCGGAAGCCGCAACCGCGCATCGCGATCTTGAAGGCCGAAAGACAACCGGCAAGCTCTTGCTGTCACCGTAGAAGATATCGACCGCAAAGCAGTGATCTTCTAGCTTTTGCGAAGTAGCACGACACGGCGTGGAGTTCGAATCTCGAGTTTTGGCCGGCCGATCGTGTTACTTGCGCTCCGCCATTGCCTGGTCAAGCCAGGCTTTCGCAGACCTTCCGTCGGCAATAAGTTTTCCAGTCTTGTCATAAATCTTTAGATACGGAACGAAGTTCACACCATGCTGCGCTGTGACTGGTGTATTCCATTCGTCAATGTCCATGAACACCACCTGCATATCCGGAACGCGCGCGTTTATCTCATCCATCACGGGAGTAAGTCTGCGACAAGCGGGACACCAATCCGCGTAGAAGTAGACGATACTAATTCGTCCTTGAGCCAGGTACCCGCGAAAGTCAGCATCCTGACCCGGAGCATTAAATGGCTTAGCGGTTGGTTTCGGTAAAGTGCGGGAGCTTCGCGAGTCAAGAGCTGATCCAGTTGCGCGCGCACCTCGGGGAAACGCAAGATCCTCGGTGTGAAGTGATTGCCCGTTCCCATTCTTATAAGCGGTTTGCGGTGCATGCTTCGCTGCCTGCGCTCGTCGCCATTCCCATGGTGGCATAGGTGTTCCCTCCTGCCAGAGACCTCGCGATTCATTGCGAGCAAGCTGCTCAGCTTCGGCGTAGACACTGCGCTCCACCTCCGAGAGACTCTGTCCGTTCGTTTTGTCATGCCAAGCCACACCGTCGCGAATCACCTGGAGTCCAATGTCCCTTTGGTTGCAGATGACTTTTCCGATCACCCGATCCGAGTCTAGTTGACTAAATTCAATTTCAACCGGCTTATTAAGAACCAGATAAGCCAGATGCTCCCGCGACGCTCCCGCAAAGTCCTGGTCCGATTCCGGAGCATCCACTCCGATCAGAGAGACCACGAAGTTTCGACCGCCGCTGAGGACAACGATACTCTGGCCGTCGCGGACCTCAGTTACTACACCGCGTAGAATCACGGCGTTCGCCGGTACTGCTGAGACAAGTAAAAGGCACAAGACAAGGAAAATGCTGGCTGTTTTCATAATTTTATCCGGGGGCGAAAGCGTAGTTTGTCGGACAAGCGCTCGCAGGCTGAGTTGCACATTCCGAAGGAGTTTTAAAAGGCTGAGAATCGTGAGGTTAGGAATGAAAAGCTGAACGGGTCAGTTGGGCGACCCGTTTGGATTAAAGGACTTATGCGCTGAGATTGTCAATCAAAATGTCGAATCCCTGGCCCACAGGTAGTTAAAACGCTCACAATTAGCGTCGCGATCGCAGATGAATGGGTGGAACGCCCCAACCAAAGTGTTGACGGGCCAAATAGCAGACATTAGTATTATCCAGCGTCCCGGTCCTCAAGCCTTATCCGGAGACGCAGCCCCGCCAATGAACAAGCCGTATCCGTTCAGGATGCGAGCTCAAGCCACCTCAAAAAAGGACCGAATCCCATGAGCGCACAAGTTGAACTATGGCGTGTCAGCACGGCTGAGGGAGAATTTGAAGCCGATCTGGAAACGTTGAAACAGTGGATAGCGGAAGGCTGCATCTTACCGACCGACAAGGTAAGCAAAGGCAACCTGAGCTGGATCGACGCCGGTCGAGCGCCCATGCTGAAGGCTGCCTTCAGTGGCGATCGGGTCCCGTTAGCCGTCGTGCCCTCGACCCCACCTGCGGCGGTTTCTCACGAAGAGGTGCGGCCTGGTGAATCTCTGCAGGCTGCGCCCGCTGAACCGAGGGATTCGTCTACCGAGCCCGCAACTCCGGTCCGCAACCTACCCTTAACAGGGGTTTCCTGTCACAACCATCCGGACGTGCCGCCGGTCTTCATTTGCCGAATGGATGGAGAAGCTTTCTGTAAGGAGTGCACACGGGTGGTCAAGGGCATCAGTTTGTGCCCGCTTTGTGGCGATCTCTGCATGCCTTATGAACAGGTGAAAGCCAAAGCTGTTAATAGAGAATTTCAAAGCTCTGGGTTTGGATTCGAAGATCTCGCGCGCGCGATCCGTTACCCGTTCCAACACAAGGTCGCACTATTATTTGGAGCCCTCGCTTACGGATTGTTACTGCTAGGCGGCTTTCGTACCGGAGTCATTGCCTACGTGATCATGTTTGGTTGCATGTCTCACGTGATCAGCCAAGTGGCCTGGGGCCGGTTAAATCGCAGCTTCATGCCCGACTTTACCGAGTTCTCAATGTGGGACGATTTGGTTCAGCCCATCTTCCTCGGGATCGGTATTACGATTGTCACGTGGGGACCCGTGATCGTCCTGCTCATCGCACTCTTGTTCGGAGTGATGAGCGGTGGCCCTGGGGTTTCGCCTTTGGGTGGGCCGGGAGCGTCAGCTACCGAACAAGCGGGCCCAAGCCAAGAGGATCTTGCAACTATCATGGATCCCAATGCTGATCCCAACAAACTGGAAGAAGCAAACAAGAAGCTTAACGAGCTCCGTCCCGGTGCGGACATTAGACGCGAAGCTGAGCGAACTAAGCAGCAGGACGATCCAACTTCCGGACTTCAATTCCTGCTGCCCTATCTCGGAGCTGGTCTCGCTCTTGCCGTACTCTTTTTGCTTGCAATCGTGTGGGCGATTTTTTACTACCCGATGGCGCTCGCCGTTGCCGGCTACACACAAAGTTTCGGGTCGGTTATCAATCCAATGGTAGGTATGGATACGATACGACGAATGGGTGGCACTTACTTCAAGGCCTTTGGCATGGTGCTAATAATACAGCTCGTAGCGTTGGTGATTAACGTGATAGTCGCCGTTGTAACGGCACCTCTTGCTTTACCATTTCTAGGAAATCTTCCGGCAAAATTTATCGACGGCACATTCACGTTCTATTTCAATCTGGTGATCGCGTGTCTGTTAGGACTGTCGCTTTACAAATGCGCGGACCGGTTGGATATTTGCGGTGACTAATTGATAGGTAGACTCTGGATCGGTTTAGCAAAAGCAGGAGCAGCCGGCAGGGATACCGGTTGTTCGTGACCGTCTCTTGCCACGAACCGCGTCCCGATTATCCTTATCCTGCCGGCTGCTCCTGCTAACCGTTTTATTTGGTTTTCTTCGTCGCCCCAGCTTCCGCCTTTTTCGCGGTTTCCTGTTTCAGCTTTTCAGAGGCCCTCTCATAGTTTGCCCTGAATAGCGCGGCGTTTGGGTCCTTGTTTTGCTGACCCAGAGCCTGAGCTTTTTCATATAGAGGTGTTGCGAGATCAACTCGCCCAGTCCTTTCATACGCTTCGGCCAGACTGTCGTAGACATTCGCTGAATCAGGATAACGTTCAACGTTGGTCTTGAAGACTGCGATTGCCTGTTCGTTTTGATCACCGAAGAGGTGCTGATAACCGATCTGGTTGATCAGGTTTTCAGGAACCGGAATTGTGTAGCGGAATTTTTCTGAAAGCTTCTGATAGTGCCCCTCAGCACCCTTCAAACCTCCAGCCACCGTTCCCATGTTGGGATCTCGAGGTATTTGCCAGCCGGCATAAACTTTGCGCAAGCCAAAGTAGTGACTGCGCAAAACCACTGAACCGTGATCTTCGTCTGGCCATTGTTGCGCTTCCCATTCGAAACCCTTGGCCGCGTTTTTAGTGAGCACCTGCTTCATTTGGTGGAAGCCATCTTCAATTGGACCCGGCTCGTTGCCCAACGACATGAAGAGCGTCGCATTTA
>JBGTCM010000447.1:0-12072 GCA_041748795.1 Pyrinomonadaceae bacterium | reverse complement strand
GGTAGTCGAGACTACCCCCTATCTGGTTGAAGGAATCGGACAGGAAGTGGTTCCGCCAAATGTGCACATCCAGTATATCGATGAAGTAATTAACGTTACTGACCGCGAATCGTTTGAAATGTCCCGCCAGTTGGGACGCACTGAGGGAATATTCTGCGGCGGCTCGAGTGGCACCAACCTGGCTGCGGCCATGCGTGTGGCGCGCGATCTGGACGAGGACGCGGTGGTGGTATTCATAATCTGCGATACGGGCGAGCATTACCTGACCAAGCACCATTCCGATGAATGGTTGAAGGAGAAACGCTTGCTGGAGCCGCAGAGGATGACTGCCGGTTTGATCAGTGGGACAAAGGCTGCGAACGCGCCGCAAGCCCTCGTTTGGGTATCGCCTTCCGACAAGGTAGCTGACGCACTTGCGAAGATGAACGAACTGGGCCTGACGCAGATTCCGGTTTTAGAAGAAGGAAAACCGGTTGGTTCTCTGCGTGAGAATCGGGCGCTGGCGAAGGTGGTCCGTAACCGTCAGTTGTTGGATGCGCCGGTGACAGAGGTGATGGAAGCGAGCTTCCCGACGGTGGACGTGGACGCGAGTGCAGAGGAAGTAACGCGAAGATTACAGACGAGCCCGGCAGTTTTGGTTGAGGAGTATGGGCGCATAGTGGGAATCATTACGCGGCATGACGTGCTGGATTTGAAGCTGGGTAATACCGGCCCGTTGAGTTAGGCCTTTGAATGAGGGCCAGCGATGAGTTCGCTGGGACAGAACGTACGATCCACGAAATGCACGAAATGACACTAATAACATTTCGTGCTGGTTCGTGTTGTTTAGTGGATAGTAGCGGTTCTTCTTGTTTAGGACATTCGTTCATAAACTGAAACGACCAACTCCTGGTCCAGCCGCCTGGTTTCCACCTTTTCAAATCCTTCCAAATAGTTCTCAGGCACGAAGGTATCCGCGCCTTCAACTGCCAAAGGCACTTCGGTGACAAGCCATTTCTGAGTGTAGGGAAGAAACGATTTGTAGACTTGTGCGCCGCCCATCACAAAGAGATCGCCATTTATATCTTTGGCCATCGAAAGAACCGACTCCACATCACGACAAACGACGACCGAATCTTGTTGTTCAAGCTCGGCTTTGCGGCTGAGAACGATATTGAGGCGGTTAGGTAGAGGCTTCTTCAACGTGAGCCACGTGTTGTAACCCATCACGCAGGCATTGCCGGTAGTCGTCTCCTTGAAAAACTTCATGTCCGCAGGGTAATGCCATGGCAACTTCCCATCTTTGCCAATCGCACCATTCCTATCTACTGCAACAATTCCGATAATCATAGGTAAGAAGTCCAAAGTCCAAAGTCACCTGACTCCGTTAGAGGTTGGAAAGGGCTTAGCGAGCGACGGTAAATAGTTAGAGGTTGGGAAGAGGGGCTCAAGGAGTGACTTTGAATAGTTAGAGGTGGGGAAGAGGGGCATGCCCCCGCGTAAGTACCGAGGACAAGTGACGAGCGGAATTAACCATGCTTCTGGCCCTCTTACCAACCTCTAACTATTCCCAGTCACTCTCTAAACCCTCTTCCCTACCTCTAACCGTTTGTTCTACACAGCTACTGCTGCCGAAATCTTGCCGTGCGATTGGTAGCCCACTAGCTTGAGATTCTCATACCCCATTCCCAGCAAACCCTCGAGCCCGCGAAGATTCTTTTCTTCATCGGCGATTTCCAGCGTGGGCAGAGGATACGGCTCGCGCCGCAGCAGTTCGTTCACCTGCTCGATATGGTTTTTGTAGATATGATAATCGCCCAGCGTATAGACGAAGTCGCCGACATTCAAATCACAGGCATGGGCCACCATGTGCATCAACAGCGCATACGAGCTGATGTTGAAAGGCACACCAAGAAACGCGTCCGCCGAGCGCTGGTATAGCTGGCAATGCAGAAGGCGCCCTTGCTCAATCTTAAACTGAAACAACGTATGACAGGGAGGCAAGTCAACATTGTCTGCCTGCCGAGGGTCCCAGCCCGTAATGATTAGTCTTCGCGAGTTTGGGTTCTGTTGAATCTCTTTAATGAGATTCGCAATTTGATCGACACCATTGCGCTCGGGATAGTCGCCGCCGAAGGAGCGCCAGAGATAGCCATAAACCGGTCCAAGGTCTCCCTGCTCGCGATTGAAACGCCGCGTGTGTTCCTCGTCAGCCCATTCGGCCCAGATGTCCACGCCTCTTGCTCGCAGGTCGCCTTCATTCGTATTGCCGGAGAGAAACCAGAATAACTCTTCGGCGATCCATCGAAAGGGCACCTTCTTTGTCGTGACAATCGGGAAGCCTTCGCGAAGGTCGAAACGTGTTTGAAAGCCGAAGTGCGACAGCGTGCCCACGCCGGTGCGGTCACGATGTTCGGTGCCGTTTACGAGAATCGATTTCAGCAGATCGTGATATTGTTTCATCGAAAAATGCAGACTGGAGTTACAAGATTTACGAAAGGGTCCTTGAACCGTTTGAAAAACGCAAGGCTTCTTAAAATTCGAGTTATCTTGATATCAGTTCTCTCGGCCATGCCGCAACCAACTAAAGCAAGAACACGATCCACGAAATCACACCAAAAGACACGAATACTTGTTCGTGTTGGTTCGTGTGCTTTCGTGGATCGTGTCTTCGTTCCTGCTCAAGCTGTTCTTGTAAATCCTGTTAATCCTGTCCAGCATTGGATTTGGTTGCAGTATAACTTTGCCGAAGCGCATTAGGTAGCATGAAAAAATACAATCTCTGTTTTCTTGGTTTCGGAAACGTGGGCCGCGCATTGGCACGCCTCTTTGTAACCAAATCCGCCGAGTTAAAAGAAAACTACGACATTGAGTGGCAAATAACGGGAGTTGCCAGCCGGAGAATTGGCTGGCTCGCAAACAGGGACGGCTTCGATGTTGCTAATTTGCTGGCAGGCGTTGACGAGATCCGGAATTCAACGACATCGAGCGGCATCGCTGATTGGCTTGCTACGACACAGCCGGACGCAGTGTTCGAAACGACGTCGCTCGATCCGAATACAGGTCAACCGGCGATTGATTATCTGCGATCGGTCCTGCAGGCAGGTGCGCATGCGATCACTGCAAACAAGGGAGCGTTAGTTTATGGTTACGATGAGCTGAATGATCTGGCCCGCGGCAAAGGAAAAGGCTTTTTCTTCGAGTCCACTGTCCTGGACAGCGCACCGGTGTTTTCTCTTTTTCGCGAATGCTTGCCGGCTGCCAGGCTACGAGGATTTAGCGGCGCCTTCAACTCAACGACGAACGTGATCATCGAGACGATGGAGGCGGGACGAAGCTTCGATGAAGGAGTGAAAACCGCTCAGGACCTGGGCATCACGGAAACGGATCCTGGTCACGACGTCGACGGTTGGGATTCGACAGTCAAGATCTGCGCACTGGCCAACGTTCTGATGCGCATTCCTCTGAGACCTGACGACGTGAGCCGGGAAGGAATTCGTAAGCTGACTGCCAAGCAGGTGCAGGCAGCCCGTGCGGAAGGAAAACCTTTTAAGCTCGTGGCGCGAGCTAAACAAACGGAGAATGGAAAGCTGCTGGCCACGGTTCGGCCTGAACAAGTCGCGGCCAATGAACCCTTGGGGAATGTGAGGGGGACCTCACTGGCAATTCACTTCGAGTTGGATATGATGCCGGGCCTCACGATCACTTCGCACCGTCCGAATCTTCAAAGTACTGCGTATGGATTGTTGGCGGATTTTATTAACGCCGTACGGACTTAGTCCAAAGTCCAAAGTCCAAAGTCCAAAGTCCAAAGTCCAAAGTCCAAAGTCCAAAGTCCAAAGTCCAAAGTCCAAAGTCTAACTCACTGACTTCGTTAGAATCGGAAAGGCCTCAGGGAGCCACTGTAAATAGTTAGAGGTTGGGAAGAGGGGCATGCCTCCTTCCTGACCTCTAACTATTCAGAGCTCATTCTGCTAAGCCGCCGACTTCATACTGCCACATCTGCTATTGGACTTTAGACTTCTGACTTTGGACATTGGACATTGGACATTGGACTTTAGATTTCCGCTACGCCTTCGATGAGTCGTTCGATCTCCTCTGCAGTTGTGTAGCAAGCACACCCCGCCCGGACCAGCCCTTCCTCGCCGAGTCCCAGGCGCTCAGGAATTGTGGCTGCGTAGAAGTCGCCATGTGACAAGAACAACCCACGCGCAGCGAGTCGACGCGCGACATCTGTTGAAGTGACACTATCGACGGTGAATGAAATAGTTGGCGTGCGCGCCTTCTCGGGCGTCGGTCCGTAGAGACGTACACCTTCGATTGAAGACAACCCATTCCAAAGACGTTGCGTGAGCTCGGAGCTGCGGGCGTGAAGTTCATGGTAGACCTGGGCCAAACGCTCGCGCCTCGATTCGTCCTTCGAGTCGCCGTTTGCCAGCGAGGCGAGGAAATCAACCGCGGCACCTGCGCCAACCATGCCTTCCTGATTTTGTGTTCCTGTTTCTGCATTTTCCGGCGCATAGTCGGGAGCGGGCTCGAGTTTCGGAAAATCAAGCGACTCAAGTAATGCGAGTTTGCCAAACAGTACGCCGATGTGTGGCCCGTAGAACTTGTAAGCCGACAGGGCCAGAAAATCGCAATCGAGAGTACGAACGTCGACCAGCGAATGAGGCGCGTAGTGCACCGCATCGACGAACACCAGCGCGCCAACCGAACGCGCCAGGGCACTCGCACCTGCCAGATCATTAATCGTTCCCAGCGCATTCGACGCAGCGCCTATCGCAACTACCTTCGTGCGCTTCGTTACTGCCTGCTCGAAGTCGTCCCAATCGAGTTGCCCCGTTTCCGTCACCATCTTCACGGTTTTCACTTTGACGCCGCGTTCCAATGCGAGCCGTCGCCAGGGCGCAACGTTCGCATGATGGTCCAATTCGGTAACGACAATCTCATCTCCCGGACCATACTGCGCTCCCAGCGTTCTCGCCAGATGAAACGTCATTGTTGTCATGTTGGCGCCAAACGCAATTTCTTTGGGAGAAGCATTCAAGAAATCCGCACAGATTTCCCGCGCCTTCTCAATGGCCGCATCAGTCTCTTCGCTCGTGGGGTATGCCCAGTGTGTGTTTGCGTTGTGGTGGTACAGATAATCCGACATGGCTTCGACCACCTGCTTCGGAACCTGAGTCCCACCTGGACCATCGAAGTAGGCTACGGGGAAATTGTTGTGGACTCGACTGAGAGCAGGGAAACAGGCGCGAATGTCGGCAGTTGCTGATACAGCTTTGGAGGTTTGGGTTGTTGTTGTCATCAGTGCGCCATAATAAGGTTTCTTGTGCCCCAGCTTGAAGTCCCGGAGGGACACAATGTTTATAGACCGCAAACTCGATAAATACGTGACCAGCTCCGGCGGAGCGAAATGTGCTACTTCTCAGTCAACGTTCTGGACATTTCGCTCCTCTGGAGCTGGTCGTTAATGACCAACAGGTCTATAAACATCCGGCTCCTACGGAGCTAGTGTTTTGGTTTTAGCGTTGCGGGGGTCGCCGCAAAAAAAAAGGGCCCCTCGCTGGATCAGGCGAGGGGCCAAAGCAACAGGAGGAAACTGTTGTTCAGTTATCTAACTTCGTTTTGCGGCGGCGGCGCCTTAGCGCGGCAATACCTGATAAGCCGCTACCGAGCAGGAGCAACGTCGCCGGCTCCGGAATCGGTGTTTGTTGAGCGGAGAAAATGTCACCCGTCAACGATGCGGTCTGGCCCGGGTTGATTGAAAGGTCATTGATGCGAAGACGGAAGGAGCCTGTGCCGCAGGTTACCTGCTGACCCGCCGGCGCATGTCCTGGAAGCGGGTTCGGTTCGCAATTCAGATCGTTAAAGGTAAACAGAATGCCGGTTTGATTGATGGACTGGGCGAAGTCGATTCTGACGCCTCCGCTTTCATCCGATCTGACGGTACCGATTAGATCTGCGACAAACACCCTCGAATCGTCCGTAAGTCCCTGGGGCGCTGTGAACGAGACACGCAGCCTGAGCGCGTTGCCGTCGTAGTTGGTTGCAACCGTCGGGTCGAGAAAAAACTGGCCAAGGTTGTTTGTGCCTTGCGTCGGAAGCGCCGTCGGATTACCGCCAAGGGCCAGAAATCCGTTCGCCGTAATTCCCTGAAAGCGGCTGTTCTGATATGAAAGTCCCAACACCGAAGGGAGCGGTGAATGGGGCGCCGCAGAGTGAATCGGCTGACACGGGTTCGCTGCTGTCGGGAAGCAGGCATTGGTAAAGCCCGCAATCAAAACCTCATCAGCTTTGGCTACACTGGTGGTGCCCACCGACATCGCAAAAGCGATCAAGCTGAGTGAGAAGAATTTGATTAATCCTGGAATCGTAATTCGCATAAGTGGATCCTTCCAGGTGCGTGGTGGGCAAAGCCAGGCACTGAAAAAAATTTTGATTTTCGAACAGCGCTACGAAGCCATTTACAACTCTTCGTTTCGCTTTCCGTTTACCGCGCTCCCGTTGGTTTGCAAATCACCTAAACTCGGGATGTGGCACGTCGGTGGAACTGTATGTTTGAGTGAAATAAGGAATAGCTCACGACTTCCAAATACTTTGACGAATACTTAGGCCAATTGCTTTGAGTGCTACCAACAAATGGAAATGAAAATGTGGAAGCGTATTACGCGATGACAATGCATTCCAGAAACCTTCACAAGCGTTAGTCCCCAAATGTTTATAGATCTCAAAGTGAATCTAAGGAGTCGGTACTGAAGCTGTTTCGCTAGCCAATTACAGAACCCAGCGCGGTAGCGCGGGATGCTGGAGGCGGCGAGTCTTACGAAGGCTTAATTGCTTTATGTTGAGTACGCGGAAGGATCCCGCGCTACCGCGCTGGGTTCTGTAGTTGGTTGCCTGAAACAACTGCATCGGTACCAGGAGTCGCATGTCTTGGCCGTTCGCGATAACTACGGAGCGACACATTGCGCTCCGCTGGAGCGCTGATTTGTTTGAGGATTGCCTCGTCTATAAACATTTGGCTCCTAAGGAGCTGTGCGACTGCAGTTTTTCATCGAGCGTCCTGGCTTTTTCTGCCTGAAGTAGTCTGCAGCACAAACACGCCAAACTCGGCTGTAGTATGTCGGGGGAAGCGCTCAAGAGTTCCTACGGGCGCGGCGATCACTGATAACTTCATTGGCAGTAAGACTGGTCCACCTCTGTATGTCCCACGCATCACTGGCTCCGCTAAATAGTTTTGTGCGTCTCGAATTTCGAAGCTGCTTCCGATAGGCAGTACTGAACTAAGATCGACGGCCACCTGGTCCTTCACGTCCCAGTTGTAAACCACGATGTTTGCTCGTCCTGTCTCGTAACGGTTTGGACGGACAAAAATCTGAACACCAATTGGCCGGCTGGCGTTGGCGCTGTGGCTGTGTAAGTCGAGCCCGGTCACTTGACGCCAGTCTTTAAACCGGAGCGTTTGATTTTCTTTTGAGAAAGACGGCGCGCTCGCGAAGTATGTGTTGAAATCCCAACGATAGCTGGGGGTGGTCACTCCTGGCGGTTTCCTCAGGTCCAGCATCTCGTCGCCCGTGGAATAGATCGTGTTGCCCTCGAAGTTGACGGTTTGCCACCACCAAACCAGGAGGGGCGTTTTGCTGACGACATAGTTGTCGAGCAGCTTCACATCTTTGTTTGCGTTGTCCTCATAGCCCAGACGGATGCCGTTATTTTTATTTGCAGCGTTAGTGGTCGTGTTGTAGATGTAGTTGTTCTTTACGACGATCCGTTCAGCGGAAACGCCGCTGACGCCGCCCACCTGAAGGTTGCCGGTCTTTTGATCGTCGTTGGTGATGATGCCGTTATCGAAACTAACATTGCCCTCCAGGTGAAGACCCTTTTGTGAGCTCGACGACGAATCCGAGTGGGCCAGGATTCCATATCCACCCTGCGCGAAGAGAATGTTGTCGGTGATGTATTTTGTGCCTAATGAATTGCCGATATAGAGTGCATGTTCCCGTTTGTTAGTACCGTTGTAAAAGAACAGGCAGCCGTGAACTTCCGTCATGTCCTGTTTGTCCCAGATCCCATGACCGTTGTCGTGAAAAATCATATTAATGAACTTCACATGAGGGGCATAAACGTCGGCGCCGGATCCGCGCCAGGGCTGATCGCGGCCGGTGTAGGGACTATTTCGTTGCCGGTTTGGACTGGAGTTCATGATTTCAATACCCCAGAACCAAACCCACGAGCCGCGCACTTTTAACGCAGGTTGCTTGTGTTCGTTAACGGTGGCTTTGTCGATAATCACGCGTTCGCCCGGTAACGCACGAACGATGATTGGTTCATTTTCGTTTCCGGCGAGCGTGCTTACATAAGTTCCCGTGTACCGGCCGGCACGGAGCCAAACAGTGTCGCCGGGTCGGATCTTTGTTTGGCCTGGTCCATGGGCCAACGCCGTAGCCAGGTCCCATGGCGAGCTTTGCGTGCCTTGTCCCGTGGGACTGCCGGTCGGCGAAACAAACCATTGGCCCTTCGCAGCCGGCAATATTGTGATTCCATTGGTTGCCACCGCGGCTTGATGTTTGGCTGAAAGATTGAGAGTTACTAAAGCCTTAACGGGCGTGCTCGAAATAGGGAAGGCTGCACTCGACTTATTTTCAGGAATGACAACGCGCTGGGGGACCCTGACGGTTGACGGACCGTCGCTCTGTAAAGCGATGACAATTCCACCGGGGGGTGCAGGGTAGCGAAGGGAGATTGTCCCAGTTGAATTTCCACCGCCGGTTACGGCTGCGGGGCTGACAATAAAGCTTGTGATCGCCTGGCCGCCAGCTGCTAATACGCTCGCATTTCCATGGTCGGTTGTCTCAGTTGGAGTGATGAGAGTGCTATTGGAGAAGCCCGCGCTATTACAGTGGACGGTAACGAGCGCGATGATTACTGGTAGAGGCAACGCAAAGAGTGTGAGAGCGGCCAACTTCGAATTTCTCGTTAGGCGTTTCATCGGAATTAGTGGGGCGGTAGCCCGACCGTTAGGGAGGGCGTTACGGCTTCGACTCATCTTCGCCTTGGTGGTTACGAAGCACTGCGCCCTTCCTAACGGTCGGGCTACTGCCCCGGAGACAATGCCTGTCCTACAAGCAGCGGCTCGCATTCAGCACAGACTGTATTTCCACGTCAGGCACCTTACAGACTTGAAGCCAAAACTTGCCGTTAGCACCTCTGGGAATATCATCGACCGGTTCAAGAATAACTTCCACGCCCTTCATTCGCGCCTGTACGGCCTTTACGATTGCCCGGGCCGATTCGGACGTGAATCCCGGCGCAGGTACATAGCGCGCACGAATCAGGTCAAGTCGTTCCTGAATAATCTGCGCCTGACGCACCGGCATCTTGAAAAAGATGTCTTCCAGCCCCAGGATGCGTCGTCCGTCTCGAGTAACCAGAAGATCGTAACTTCCGGCCTCAACGACGTCGATCGAAGGAAGTCTTCGGCCACACTCACAGGCCGCAGGTGCGGTCAGCCGGCCCCGATCTCCCACGCGATACCGAATCAGAGGCATGTCTGAATTTAGCAAACTCGTGCAGACCAGCTCACCGAAGTCTCCATCCCCCACCTCGGTGTTGTCTTCAAGGACCTCAACGTGTCCAATCTCCGGCCACTGATGCAATGTTCCTGACGGACACTCGCTCGCTGCAGTGACAAGTTCACCCATCCCATAGGTTTCGCTAACACGACACTGGAATGCTTCTTTGATGACGCTGCGATGGTGAGCAAACAACGGCTCGCCTTCCGTAATCACGACCTTCAGTTTGATATCGGTTCGCTTCAGCCGGACCATCTCCTGAGCCAAAGCGAAAACGGATGATGTATAGCCAAACAAATAGTCAATCCGATGCCTAACCAGGGCGTCGAGATAGTGCTTGATTAAATTTGGCGCCAGGTGATACGAAGACATGTACAACTGATTGAGTGCGCTGTTCCAAACCCAAAAAGGCGGCTGCTGCTGCTGGCCCGGCGTTACTACCTGTCCACCGAGCTTGGCCCAACGATCCGCTGGTGTCACACCATGCCATCCGCGCGTGCGAGCAGTTGCCAAAGCATAGAGTGTCCGCATTGTCGTGCGACTTCGCCACAAATCAATTGGTGTCCCCGTGGTTCCGCTTGTGTAGGCATAGGACATTCGCCTTGTGTCGCAATTATCGGCAACAAAGGCGCGCGGACTCTTTCGCACATCTTCCTTTTCGAGCACTGGCCAGTTTTCAAGACACTCCCAACTCGCGGAGTCGCCGTTGCGCCGGCGCCTGGCCCATTGTTCACGGTAGTAGGGAACGCGGGTAGCCGCTCGATGAAGAACGTAAGCAAGGCGGTCCTGTTGCCAGTCCTGCCACTGCTGATGGGTCCAGCTATCCCTCTCCAGGGCCTGCTCGATTAGTTGAGGTGTTTCTGGTCCAAATCGCCAGGACCGCAGGCGAAAGCCATGCAGACTGGCCGCACTGGAGCGCATCCATCCGGGGAGTCGATGATAGATGTTTAGTAATGTCCCACTCATGACGAAATTGTAGAGGCGTCCGTTCGTGGGCGGCCCTCACCGTGCGGAAAGGCGGGGTGCCCACGAAGGGACCCTACAAGATCAGGACACGGCTGCTCGCGCTTTGTCGCAAGCAGAAGTTCAGCCAGGTTCCTGCCGTTTCGCCACATATCAAACATTTCTTCGGCGCGCTTTCGGGCGCGGTCTGCGAAAACTTGTCGCTGAGCTGAATTGGTCAGAAGGTTTTTGATGGCTGTAGTTAACGCCTCGACATCTCGGGGAGGAACTAACAAACCACATTGGCCGTTGTCCAGCGCCTCGTGTATGCCTGCGATGTCCGAAGCAATCACAGGTGTTCCCAGGGCCATGGCCTCGCGAATTACGTTTGGCAAACCATCACCGAGACCGTCGGAGGGATGCACGAGTATCGTCGCCTGCCCGATCGCCTTCTGCACATCATTGAACTTCAACCAGCCGCGAAAGTTTATGCGGTCGGCCAGGCCCAACTGCTCAGCCAGAGTCTTCAAAGCTCCTACTTCTGGTCCATCGCCAACAAACTCGAGCTCGACGTTTGTGCCTCCACTAACTAAGCGTTGCGCTGCCTCCAGCAGATAGCTAAAGCCTTTTTCCTTTGACAGGCGACCAACGGCAATAATCTTCGCTGGCTTGCGACCGCTCGGTTGATATGGAAAATCAGGGAAGTTCAGCCCGTGGTAACAAACATTAATTTTTTCTGATATTGACGGAAAGATGTCGGCATAGTGTTCGGCCAGATACTTCCGGTTGAACGCACAGCACGTGACAATCTGATCGGCGTAAAGAAGTTTCTCTTTCAAATAAACCGGTGTGTCGTAAAGATCGGCTCCGGCATGAAGCCAAATTGAGAAGGGGATGGGTCGATCAAGCAAACGGTGGAACGCGTACGCGCACGTCGCCGCGTAGTTGCCCCAGTAGGCAAGCACGTGATCGTAGTCTTTACCGTGATCTTGTGCCCAGGCCCACGCCTTGGATAACACGTAAGTCGTTTTCGCCAGTGGGCCGACTCCATATCTGAGTGCCGAGCTGCTCGTCGCAGCCACATCGCGAAGATATGTGCCCACCTTTTTCACCGGAAAAGGTCTGGCAGTCTTCAGAGCCTGCCCGAAACTAAGGTGATGGATTTTGTCGCGTGAAAGCACGTCTTCATTAAGCGTGTCGAGCGAGTAGTCCCACATGCTCGCGTCGAGCGGATAGATGGGAAACACATCAATATCAATTCCCGCTTCAATCAACGCACGCATGTCTCGCTCAAAGAACGTTGCAACTCGAGCGGGATATTTACTGGTGAAAACTGCGAGTCTCATAGTTAGGTAGTAAGTGGAGAATCGTACGCGCTTGGACGCGGCACGGCGCGGCGGTCCCTCGGACCTGTCCAATAAATTGCCTTCAGCCTTTTTTCCAGACGCATGGCCCAGGTTGAGCGCGAATAGTATTGGTCGACGTAGCGCCGCCCGACCGTTCCCATCGCGGCCCGTCGCTCGGGGTCACCATACAAACTAAGGATCGCTTCGGCGGTTGCATCTGCGTCACCGGG
>JBGTCM010000446.1:0-2241 GCA_041748795.1 Pyrinomonadaceae bacterium | reverse complement strand
CCGCAACGTCCGCAGAACCTCGTTCCGCCCGCGTAGCTGTTCCCGCATATCTTACAAACCACTTCGACCGGACGCGGTTGCCGCCATTCAAGCGACTGTGCGCCAATCGGGATGCCGCACCGTCCGCAGAACCGGATCGCTTTCGGATATATCTGTTTACAGCGCGGACATGTCACGGTGCCGGGCGCGGATCCTGGAATACTTTGGGCGACCGGCCTCTCTCCCACGACTTGAAAACTCCCATTCCCGCAACGTCCGCAAAACTTGATGCCCTCGGCAAATCGTGTCTGGCATTTTGTGCACGCCACCACTCTGGGTGATGCCGACGGGACACCGGTCCGGCTATCGAGACTTCCTCCTCTCGATGGCGTCAGGTGGGCGCTGCTCAGCGCCGGCTTGAATTGCGCCTGAATGATCTGTTCAACACCGTCGGGCCTAATCTCAATCACGCGCTCGTCATCTCTTTCGCCTGTCTTGGCTACACGCAGAACGTGTTGGCCAGGCGGGATAGAATTTAGAATCACACGACCCGAACGGCCGACGGATCCTTGCCGCTCGTCGTCTATATAGACCTCTGCGCCGCTTGGGGCCATCACGACCAGACGCGATTCAGACTCCACAGCGGTTTCCGCGCGCTTGCCGGCGGCGGTCGCAAATTCTTCGAACCATTCGGGGGCCGTGGGCGGACGGCCGGAAGGCTCGCGCGCCAGAGCACGAAGGACCACACGATCTACTTCAACAGGAACGTCGGAACGAATACTGAGAAGGGAAGGCGGCGACTGCAACAGTTTCTGCGCCACGAGTTGTGTTAGGTCGCCAATGAACGGTGGGCGTCCCCCGAGCATGTGGTAAGCGACTGCGCCTAACGCGTAGATGTCGGCGCGCGCATCCAACAGCACGTCCGTTTGCATCTGTTCCGGCGCCATGTATTCAGGTGTGCCGATGATCCCGCGGGATTCCGGCCCAGCTTTTGAAGTCACCTCAGATCGATCGGCGTGCACAATCTTTGCCAGCCCGAAATCTCCAACCTTGATAAACCCATCGAACGCACTGCCTGGCGATTTCTTCCGTTTCTGCATGATGAAGATGTTCGCCGGCTTGAGGTCGCGATGGAGCACGCCTTCATCATGTGCGGCATCCACACCGGCCACCACCTGGCCCATGATCGCCACAGTGCGTTGAATGTCCAGCGTGCCTTCGCGCCGCAGAAGCTGATAGAGGCTTTCGCCGTCAACGTATTCCATCACCAGAAAAAACACGCCGTCAGGACTTTGGCCAAAGTCGGTAACGTCAACGATGTTTGGATGCCGAATCGATGCGGCCGCACGCGCCTCGCGCTCGAATCGAGCGATGGCTTCGCCCTCCTGCATGTTTTCATCGCTAAGGATGTCAGGTCGAACGGTCTTTACCGCGACTTGCCGGGTGACAAGGTTTTGATCACGAGCGAGGTAAACCTGACCCATGGCGCCGCGGCCCAATCTCTTTTCCAAAAGGTAACGCCCGGAAAGCAATGTCGGGCCCGGCAGAGTGGTTTTGGTGTTTGCTGAGTCTTGAGGACAGACTTCGATGTCGTCTTCGTAGCAACTTTCGCAACGGGGGCACTCACGCATGATAGGGATTCTACAGAACAGGCGTACAGAGTACAGCCTTCAGGCTGCGGCTTCGCAACAATGCTGCAAAAGCTTTAGTAACTTCTTCGCAGTGACGCAAGCTAAAGCTTGTACTCTATGCGCCTGATACTACGCCGCCGCTTCCAGCGGTGAACAACAGGCCGAGCATTTCGTCGCTTCAATGTGAATTGAAGAGAAGCAGAATGGACATTCTTTCGTCAGCTCAGCTACTTCCTGGCGTTTGAATCTATTCATCGCTTTGACAATCAGGAAGACAACGAGGGCGATGATTAGGAAGGTTACGACGTCGTTCAAGAACTGGCCATAAGCTATCACTGGAAGGCCCTTGAGTTGCGCGTCGGCCAAAGAGATCGGACGCTCGCCGGAGAGGTCGATGAACAGATTTGAGAAATCGACGCCGCCCAGGATCAGTCCGATTGGCGGCATGATGATGCCCTCAACCAGTGAGTTAATTAGTTTGCCAAACGCCGCGCCAATAACCACCGCAATCGCAAGATCGATCACGTTACCGCGCGCGATAAAGTCTCGGAACTCTTTCAGCATCTAAGTTCTCCTTTCAAAGTAGGAAAAACCCGGGGGCGGCTGTGCCGCTTTTCCCTGCGTAAGACTA
>JBGTCM010000445.1:0-6642 GCA_041748795.1 Pyrinomonadaceae bacterium | reverse complement strand
CGCTTTCGTAGTGATGCCGTGAACAAAATGACGGTCTCGGAAGGTCCGGGCGAAATGGTTTTGGGTGACGTCAACAGCGATGGCAATCTGGATCTCGCTTTCATTAGTCATGACAGTTACGGAGTAACAATGCTTCTGGGCGATGGCAAGGGTGGATTGTCACTCGCCCCGAATTCTCCTATCGCAATGAAGCAGGGTCAGCATCCGCACACTCACGGTCTGGGAATGGGCGACTTGAATGGCGATGGCAAACTCGATCTGGCAACCGTCAATAGTTCGGACAACGATGTGTCGGTGGCGTTCGGCGATGGGCGAGGGGGATTCGCTCGTGCGCAGGCGACGTTTGCCGTTGGTCCAAGCCCATACCCTATGGCTATGGGCGACGTAAATAGTGATGGCCATCTCGACATCATCGCGACTGCTACAGCGACAGGTCCGCTGAGGGCCCAACAACTTCCGTTTAGTCGCGCCCTTACGCTGCTTCTTAATGATGGTCGTGGCGGTTTTCGTTCGAGCCAGGTTCCTTTGCGTACAGGTGAGCCCTGGTCGGTGGCGATCGGTGACGTCAATGGGGATCAAAAACGCGACCTGGTCGTTACTCATCACGATATGTCTAAGTTGACGGTGCTCAGTGGTGATGGTCGTGGCGGTCTAACCGAAGTAAGCGGCTCGCCATTCGACTTTGGGCATAACGCTTTTCCGGTAGTTCTCGCGGATGTGAATCACGATGGCAAACAGGACGTGATCACCGCCTCGGGTGACGGTGTGACCATGATGTTGGGTGACGGTCGAGGGGCTTTCAAGCGAGCACCGTCGTCGACTTTTCCTACCGGCAGGGGAACCTGGAACTTCGCAGTTGCAGATCTAAATGGGGATGGCAAAGCTGATGTGGTGGCATGTAGCGGGGAAAGCAATACTGTCAGTGTTCTGCTGGGTCAATAGCGGTCCGCAGATTACACAGATTACGCAGATTCCTAAGAACACAAGCGAATAGTGCTGCTCTCAAGTCGGTCCGTTTAGAATCAGTGTTATCTGCGTAATCTGCGGATTATTCCGAAATCAATCTTGCAATTATGAAAGCCGCTCCGGCGGCGGCGCTGCCAATGAACGCGGTCTGTAATGCACTGCGCACCGGCCGCATCCCCGTGAAGCGGCCTTTCACAAAACCAAAGACCAGCAGGGCCACCAAAGTAAATGCGATTGAAAATAGCAACGCCGTGGTCACATCGGTATAGGCCATATAAGGCGCGAGGGGAATAAACCCACCGATGGCATACGCCCCTCCTATCGTCACCGCGCTTGTCATCGCTCGCTTGGGATCCGGCTTCTCCAGACCCAGCTCGAAACGCATCATGAAATCAACCCACTTTTTGGGCTGGAGACGTAAGGCTTCAACGATCGGCTGGGTCTGTTCTTTAGTCAGCCCATACTCTTCAAACACTTCCGCCACCTCGCGCATTTCTTCATGCGGAATCTCAACGACTTCACGCTTCTCCCGTTCACGTTCCTTGGCGTAATGCTCGGCGTCGCTCTTGGCGGCGAGATAACCTCCCAGGCCCATCGCGATTGCGCCGGCCGCAATCTCTGCGAGCCCGGCGGTGACGATAATACGAGTGGAGTTAATAGCCGTTAGCCCGGCCGCCAGCGCAAAGGGAACGGTTAGACCATCAGCCATTCCGATGACCGCGTCGCGCACGACTTCGCTCGAGGTGAAGTGACGTTCGATATGGGGAGTTTGCGGCATGAATATTTCTCCGGTTAGAAGCTATCCGCAGATTACGCAGATTGATCTTAGCCTTATCGACAAGCCCGAAGGTTAGCGAGGTGCGTAGGTAGCGCAACTCACGCCCTCCCTCACGGTCGGGCTACTGCCCCGGTAACCCCGTCGGACATCAAAACTTGTCCATCAGTATCAGCACCCCGATCACGATAAACGCGACTGCGGCGACCCGTTTTATCCAGAGCAGTGGAATATAGTTTCCCACCACTCCTCCTACCACCACACCGATCGCCGAGACCGCGGTCAGCGCAAGCGCGGAGCCTATGAACACTGCCCACGGCTTTTTTGTTTGCGCCGACATAGTCATCGCAGCCAGTTGGGTCTTGTCACCCATCTCGGCTAGAAAGATCACGCCAAAGGTAGTTAGAAATACACGCCAGTCCATTCAAGATTCCTTTCTCACGAGACCGCCGATGCCAGGTACTGATTCACTTTCGCTGGTCAATACAGAACCCAGCGCAGTAGCGCGGGATGCCAGAGGCAGCAAGCATTATGAAGGCCTAACTGTTTATGTTAAGTAACCTAAGGCATCCCGCGCTACCGCGCTGGGTTCTGTAGTGGTTGCTAAAATCAAACTGCACCAGTACCGATGTCTACAGTTCGTCATCGTTATGCATTAGTCTGATCTATACTACCTTACAACACGCGCCATGCTTCGAAGTTTCCGCTCTAATCAATGAGCCAGCCATCTAACGAGTTTCTCGGGACCAAACGATTTCGCATTCGCCGCCGGCTCGGCTCCGGTGGCATGGGCATCGTGTATGAAGCTCACGATCTTGAGACCGACAAGGTGGTCGCACTCAAGACACTAACTCGCGCCGAGGCCTCACATATTTCGCGCTTCAAGCAGGAGTTTCGTTCGCTGGCCGGCGTTTCCCATCCAAATCTCGTCGGACTATACGAGTTTATGGCTGACGGGCAGTACTGGTTTTTCACAATGGAGTTGGTTAACGGCGTCAACTTTCTCGAATATGTGAGACCCGGCTACCACGCGAGGCATGGGGAGAGCTCAAACACTGCGACCCTGCGAAAGGGTTCAGTCCGGGCTGGTCACGAGATGCTGGCAGACTACGAAGCCGACACCCGAGAGCTTGATGAAATAAAAGTCGAACCATCCGAAGCAGAAGCAGATGACGCCTATCCAGTGGAGTCGTCGCTGTCAAGATCGCGTCTTGATCTCGAGCGGTTGCGTCACGCCATTCGGCAACTAGCGGAAGGCCTTCATGGTCTACATGAAACCGGAAAACTTCACCGCGACATCAAACCGTCCAACGTGCTGGTAACTAAAGAAGGACGCGTCGTGATTCTGGACTTCGGACTAGTGACGGAAGCCACAGGCAAAGATCTTTACGACAGCATGAATATCGCCGGCACTCCGGACTATATGTCTCCGGAGCAAGGCGCCCAACTTCCGATTTCAAGGGCCAGTGATTGGTACAGCGTTGGTGTGATTCTCTATCAATCGCTTACCGCGCGACTTCCGTTCGCCGGCAAGTTTTTCGAAGTGATGATGAACAAACAGAACTTCGATCCACCGGCGCCGTCCGAGTTGTTGCGGGGTGTTCCGCGAGACCTAAACAATCTCTGCATTAGCCTGTTGCGACGTAAGCCCGAAGACCGGCCGTCTGGAGACGAGATACTCAAGTTGCTGGGCCAGGGCAGCACTGGTCCACTTGCCGTCGTTCCGCCGCCGCCAAAACCTTCGGTGGAGAACTCACCCTTCGTCGGCCGCGAGCAACAATTGCAACAGCTTGCAGATGCATTCGAATTCACGAGGCAAGGTGAAACCGTCACGGTTTATCTCCATGGCGGCTCAGGCATGGGGAAAACGGCGCTGGCCCACCACTTTCTCGAAGGACTGCGCGAGCGGCAGAAAGAGATTGTGATCCTGGAAGGACGTTGTTACGAACGCGAATCTGTTCCTTACAAGGCTCTCGATGGCGTGGTAGACAGTCTGACAAAGTATTTAATGTCGTTGACGGTCGCGAAAGCCGAACGCTTGATGCCCAGAGACGTGACTGCGCTGGCTCGTTTGTTTCCAGTCATGCATCAAGTGGAAAGTGTGTTCAATGCGCCACAAAGAGACCTCGAGATTCCCGATCCGCTGGCGCTGCGACGTCGCGCGTTTGCCGCGTTGCGCGAACTCCTGGGCCGCATCTCCGACCGGCAGCCGCTCGTTCTCTACATCGACGATCTCCAGTGGTCTGACGCTGACAGCACAATGTTGCTCGAAGACCTCTTGCGGCCGCCAGACGCGCCGCCGCTACTGCTCATCTCCAGCTTTCGTAGTGAGGACGTTGAAACAAAACCTTTCCTGCGGGCGCTTCTTGAGAAGGCCGGAACCGACAGCTGCCGCGAAGTGTTGGTCAACGCACTAAGCCAATCCGAGTCGATGAAACTCGTGCGGGACTTTCTAGGCGAGCAGGTAGCGGTGGCCGAGCCTTTTACAGAGGGCATTTTGCGCGAGGCACGTGGTAATCCCTTTTTACTCGAACAGCTTGCGCGTTATGCCGCGACCAACGATCAGACGGCGACCAGCGGTATCAGTCTCGGCATGATGCTCGACGCGCGACTACGTCATCAGCCCAGAGGAGCCCGGCGGTTCTTAAATACTTTGGCAGTGGCCGGGCGTCCCATCAATCCTGAAGTGGTCTATCAGGCCGCCGGCTTATCCGGTGACGAACTAGCTTTAGTCAGCTCGCTGCGGGCGGCCCAGTTTCTCCGCAGTGGCGGTGAAGGCCACGCGGTTGAGCTATATCACGATCGCATTCGAGAGACGCTGGCTTCGCAAATTGACCCGGCGGCGGCCACACAGATCCATCGCGGCCTGGCCCATGCTATTGAAGCCCGCGGGATTGACGATCCGGAAGCGCTCTTCGAACACTACATGGGCGCCGGTGAAAGAGTGCGTGCAGCGAGCCACGCGGCCGTGGCCGCCAGGAAGGCCGCGAGCGCGCTGGCATTTGATCGCGCGGTGGCATTTTACCGGCGCGCACTTGAGCTGGCGCCGGCGCAGGGCGCTGAGCTCGTCGATCTCAAACGCGGGCTCGCCGAAACTCTGGCCAATGCCGGTCGTCCCGCTGAAGCAGCGCAGGCCTTTCTTGATCTCGCCCCGATCACTTCCGCCAGTCACAGTCTCAACTTCAAACGGCGGGCCGCCGAACAGTTATTGATGGGCGGTCACATCAACGAAGGCCTGGACCTGATCAAGTCAGTCCTCGCCGCCGTGGGTTTCACGTTACCTGCTGGTCCAAAACGCGCGTTGCTTTCGCTTCTTCTCAGGCGCATGCAAATTCGGCTGCGTGGTCTCAAGTTCACCGAGCGAAGCCCCGGCCAGGTCCCTGAATCGGACCTCTTTCGTATCGATATTTGCTGGGGCGTAACCGCCGGACTTGGTTTCGTAGATCTCATCAGGGGAGCGGATTTCCAAAGCCGCCACCTGTTGCTCGCTCTGCGTGCGGGAGAACCTAACCGCGTCGCACGCGCGCTCGCGTTTGAAGCAGTGCAAACTGCTACGCGCGGAGGCTCAGCCAGGAAACGGTATATGCAAATTGCCACGCAAGCCGAGGAGTTGGCGGCGAAGTTGAACCATCCACACGCGGTGGGACTGGCAACCTGGGCCGTCGGCGGAGGCGCGTATCTGATGGGCGACTGGAAGAAGGCCGCGGAATTCTGCGAACGCGCGTCGGATATTTTGCGAGATCAGTGCACGGGTGTGGCGTGGGAACTGACCACTGCAAATCGCTTCATGCTTAGCGCAATGTTGTATCGCGGCGAGGTGGCCGAGATCTCCAGGCGAGTACCCATGCTCCTTGCCGCGGCACTCGATCAAGGGAACCTGTTTGCGGCGGTGGACCTCCGTACAAGTCTTAATCTGATCTGGTTGGCGGCCGATGATCCGACACGCGCGCGAGCTGAGGTGATCGAAGGACTAAAGGCCTGGTCGCACCAAAGCTTCCACCTTCAGCACTACACGTCGATGCACGCGCTTGTTCACATCGAACTCTACACTGGAGATGCTGAAGTTGCGTGGAGACATATTGAGGGACAATGGGAGGACCTCAAACATTCGATCCTCCTTCGCACTCAGATATTGAGGATAGCAGCAATGCACCTGCGCGCTCGGGCGGCGATAGCGTCGGCCGTTGCAGAGCATGAGCCGGCCCGTTTAGCCGTGGCTGAGAGGATGGCGCAGAAAATCGCGAAGGAAAAAATGGCATGGGCCCTCCCCTGGGTGAGTTTGTTAAAGGCCGCGATAACGCATCAACGTGGTGATACAAAGGAAACGCTCAACCAACTGAACGAAGCAATCGACGGTTTTGAACGTCAGGACATGGGTCTCTATGCTGCGGCGGCGCGACGACGATTGGGTGAACTAACGCAGGGCGAGCGCGGGCAGGAGTTGGTAGCGGAAGCAGACGCGTGGATGAGAAATCAAAAGATTGTGAAACCGAGCTTAATGGTAAATATGCTCGCGCCCGGCTTTTGAAATCCAACTACAGAACCGAGCGCGGTAGCGCCGGATGCTAGAGGCTACTGGGTCCTCGAAATTTGCCGTGCCTTTTTTTGTTTCTGAAATCCAACTACAGAACCGAGCGCGAGAGCGCCGGATGCTAGAGGCTACTGGGTCCCCGAAGTATGCTGTGCCTTTTTTGTTTTGAAAACCAACTACAGAACCGAGCGCGGTAGCGCCGGATGCTAGAGGCTACTAGGTCCCCGAAGTATGCTGTGCCTTTTTTGTTTTGAAAACCAACTACAGAACCGAGCGCGGTAGCGCCGGATGCTAGAGGCCACTGGGCCCCTGAAATATGCGGTGCCTTTTTTGTTTTGAAATCCAACTACAGAACCGAGCGCGGTAGCGC
>JBGTCM010000444.1:0-20264 GCA_041748795.1 Pyrinomonadaceae bacterium | reverse complement strand
CATGGCGATCTGCTTGGATGTTGGCTTTGAATTCCGAAGTATCAAGTGAACCTTAACCACCTCATGGTTGGGAAGCGAATCGCTTCTGGAATAGTTAGAGGTTGGGAAGAGGGGCTTGCCCCCGCGTAAGATCCCTCCGTCGATCGACGAGCGGGGGTAAACCACCCTTCCCGACCTCTAACTATTCACCGTCCTCTAACTATTCCACGACGCTCATACTTTTTCCTCTAACTTTTCCACGAGCTACTGAATCTCACGGCACAATTTTTATGAACCTAATGTTGTATCCGCGATCACGCCGCTCGTGCAAAGTGTTAGCTTGTGAGTGGCGAGCAAACCATTCCGACCCTGCCGGAGTTTTCTTTAACTGATCGATTGCGCTTGATTCCAACCAGGCTTCCTTGCCGCTGTCGTAAGTCGTCCTCAGTTCTGCTTCCAGTCCAGCAATTTCCGGCAACGGTTTCCATTCAGTAGCCCGATTAAAGTATTGAAAAAGATTATTGTCCGAATTCTCACTTCCATAGAACACGGTCGTTCCCGGCTGCCATACCTTGTTCATTTCCACTGCGGCTGACAACGGCGGGTACTTCTCTGCGTGTGAATAAGGAAAGACGAAGAACAGGAAGTTAGCAAGCGCCATGAGCACTACAAAGAGAGCCAGCCGGTAGGATCGTTTCTCGGCGTCGCTGACGCCCCACGACACCAATATTTCCCCCAGCAGAAGGATGATTGCGGGCAGGTAAAAGAGT
Source organism: Pyrinomonadaceae bacterium (assembly GCA_041748795.1). Lineage (GTDB taxonomy): Bacteria > Acidobacteriota > Blastocatellia > Pyrinomonadales > Pyrinomonadaceae > PSRF01. Next base: position 19,515 of record JBGTCM010000444.1, on the reverse strand, counting down.
CGATAAAAAGTATTCTGCGGTAGCCAGAAAAACAGAAAGACGACATAGACCGCAATCCATACCACTGCCAACTTTGCCGAACGACTGTGCAAAGCCTCCCGGAAGCTGGGCCATCTCGCCTTCCTGAGCCCACGAATTATGAGAAAGAACCACAACAACAAGAGTGCTATCAAGAGGCAGATCAGGCCAACGATGACCGGCGTGAACAACCCTTCGAGTAGGGCGAAACGCCCGCTGAAAAAAAGCCGCGAGTGTCCGCGCAAGGTGTAGCCTAGATTACTTAATACGTTGAAGCTGAAGCTGGCATCAGGCGAGTAAGAGGCGACCCACCGCGCGAAGCGGGCCGGATCGAGTGTCCCGGCGATAAGGTAAAAACAATAAATGTAAGCGCCGAAGACAAGTGCGAAGGCCAGAACGCAAAACTGTATTACTGTCAAATTTCGCTGCTTGGTCGGATACGACGAAGATTGCCACCATAGCCCCAGGGCCATTACCGGGTAGCAGAACACAGCCAGCTGATGTTGCAGCACAGCGGCAGAAAAGATGACGGCGACCAACACCGGTCGCGGCTTGGAACTCGGCAGTACGAAATAAAAAGCCAGCAGCAGGAATAAGACACTGAAGATATACGCATTGGCATCGGTCGAGAACTTCCACCAGGTTGCCGAGAACGAAAACGCCAGAGTCAATGTCCACGCGAGATAATTCGATTTCAGGCAACGTCTCAGAATTCGGAATAACAGAAACGCTGTTAATACACTGACCACGCTGTTCGCAAACTGTAGAACTTCGAGCGCTCGCCAGTTAAGTCCCAAGGCTCGCGCGCACTTGTAGAGAAAATATCCGACGAAGTTGTAAAGAAGATGATTGGGATGAAGGAGTGAAGGACTGTGGCTCACCGCATCATCGATGACACGGGCAAAAAAGATTCCATCCCAGTAATAGTTCTTTGAAGGGAACAGCAGATAGACCAGAAGGATTCCCGGAAATATGATCCAGGGCAGCCACCTGTTGTCTTTTAAAAATGGATCCGGGAGTTTCAAATCTTCGAAAGTTTCTTTGTAGGGATGTCCCTCCGTGGGCACCCCATTCGCTTGGTCGGGGCGCCCACAATCATTGGGAAGCCTCCAATGCAGTCAGGGGCGCCCACGGAGGGAGGCCCCTACAGACCAAAGCCTGGTCGCCAATGACACCAACGCCACCGCCGCCCATATGTTTAAGAGCGCATGCATGGGTAACACATAACGGAGTTCGGCGTGTAAGAACGACGAAACGACAAGGTAATACAAAACCGTGGCCAGCAGCAGGCCAGTGATCATTCGGTCACGGCGAAACGCCAGAAACAAACCAGCAACGATCAAAGGCAGAAGTATCCAACGCAAAACGCTTTGCACCATTCCCAGAACATTTACGGCGAGCGCTAGTGGGCCACCCCACATGTGCGGAGGTAAAGTTTTTTTGCTGGTGACATTGATTCCGGCGCTTCCCATATGCTGCGGCGGATCCCCTGCATACTTCAACATCCCTGCCATCCGACGGGCCATAACGCCTGCATGCCATACTGGATTACGCGCAATAACCGCAAGGGCTTTGCGTGCACGCGCGCGATCGCGCTTGACGCCGTCAGGGAAATAAAGACCAAAGGGCGCATCGGCCGACACTCCCATTTCCTTGCGCTCCTGCTCAACCACGTCTTTATCTTTTACGACTGCCCCAAACTCCGCGGCGCGATCGGTTTCCCCAATACCTTCCCAAAGGTTTGTGCCTGTGCCCAATCCGGTCGGAACAAACGCACGGAAAGCGATGGCATTCCGGATGAGCAGCGGCGCCACGAGGACCACGACACCTAACACAACGGCGCCACTGAATAGTATCCTTCGTCGCCAATCAACCTTGAATAGAATCAGAAGCGCAGCCACCCAAAAAACAACCAGCAATACTCCATTTGGACGTAACCAACAGGATGCTCCCACGGCGAGACCGGCGCCCATGGCCCAGCCGATACGCTGTCGCTTGAAGGCAAGCAGTAGCATCCAGACGCCACTCAAGACGATCCAACTTGTGGGTGCGTCTACCAGCGGCGTCGCTCCCGAGAGCGCGAGCAGCGGCGATAGCGCCGCCAGAATTCCAGCCGTAAGTCCCACTGGCCAATTGTAAGCAGTTACGCCTATCGCTACGATCAGCAACACAGACAGCGCATCAAGTATCCACTGAACGCTTTGGGTAGCCCTGGCAGATCGTTCGCCGGTTATTCTGTAAATGAGAGACAGCCAGAGTGCATAGCCGGGCGGATAAACTGCCGCCTCGGTCTTTGCCGGATCGTCGATCCAGAAGATCGAAGACTTGCCGTCGAGTATGTTCTGGGCCTGCCGATCAAAGACTGCGTAAGATCCGGATTGGAACCAACCGGGCTCGGACAGGTGGTCGCTGATGAACCGCATGGTAAGCCCGCGCACAGCAAACGCAAGCACCACCAGAAAAAGCAATGCAAGCAAACGCCCCTTCAACGCGGGCTTATCCGCGTTTTCCCATCGCCGCAGAAGACTCATTTTCAAAGTGGTCATCAATTCAGAAACTGAGTCGGCCGCAGTTCGATTCAGAAACCAATTACAGAACCCAGCGCAGAAGCGCGGGATGCCTTAGGCACTTAACATAAACAAGTCAAGCCTTCGTAATCCTTGCTGCCTCTGGCATCCCGCGCTACCGCGCTGGGTTCTGTAATCGATAAGCGAAACTGCATCAGTACCAGCACGAAATGTTTAGTGTCGTTTAGTGTGTTTCGTGGATCGTATTTTCTTTCGTCGCGTCCCGATCGCACCGCGTTATGTGCGAATTCCACTCAAGCAGGAATGCTGGTCCTACTTCGTGGCGGTAATTATCAAGTTCCAGCCGAAGCGCTTCGTTAAAAATCGAAAGAGTCGTTGAGGGATGAGCGAACTTAACTTGTAAAACTCCGCTCGCGTCATCTGATCGATCTCGAAGTCAACTCTCTTAAAATCTCGGAACAACTCACGAGCCGCCCGTCGGCTGTAGACTTTCACGAGTGGGCGGCCTTCCTTTTCCGAGTATTCCACCCAACGGCTCATGATCTCCTCCGGCGACCTTCCGCGAAGCAGTTCACCACGAAGAACGCCTCGATGCAGGATCATCTCGCCCCAGTAGTTGAGCGAGTGTCGGTAATACAGCATGACCTTTGCGATGCCGCCGGGCCTGAGTACGCGATGGATTTCGCGTATGGCTCCTTGTGTGTCAGGCGTGTGATGCAGGACGCCATTGGAATAGACCACATCGAAACTCTCATCAGGAAACGGCAAACGCTCACCGTCGGTAATCAAAAAAGACCCGGGAACTCCGTAGACTTCGAAATGTCGTCGGGAGATTTCAACCGAGCGAGGTGTCAGATCCACGCCCGTGCACAACGCTCCACCGCGAGCAAACTGAAGCAGGTCCGTTCCCATACCGCAGCCAACTTCGAGTAGACGCTTTCCGGCAAATTGATCGAAGCCCATCACGCGCGGCATCCACGGTGCATAATCCTCGTAGCGCTGTTGCTCAACTGAATCAAAAAATTCGCGTGAGCCAAATTCGAGATCCTTGCCATAGACGGCGCCACAGGGATCCTGCGACCACTGCTCCCGCGCCCGCTGTTTATTCACTTCAATGAGAGCTTCACTTTTCATCAGTAGTCTGTTGTCGCCATGATTCATACGCCGAAAGTACGCGCTCGGCATTGTGTTTCCAGGTGTAATTGGCGACCACTTCTTTGATGGCTCTTTCGCCCAAACGTTGGCGCAGTTCGCCCGACGCAGCAAGTTGCTCGATTCCCGCCGCCAAATCACTGGGGTTACCTGATTCTACCAGTAAGGCAGATTCATTGTGCTTTAGGATTTCGCCGATCTGGCCCAGCCGGCTGGCGACTATCCCCTTCCCCATCGCCATATACTCAAATAGTTTTGTTGGCGAACCAAAAAACTCGCTGCCATCGGCCAGCGGCACATGTGGTGAGACGAGAATGTCACATGCATCCAATAGCGCCGGGACTCGATCATGTTTTACAGCGCCCGTGAAGATCACTCGATCTTCCATGCCAGCCTCGCTGATGATGCGTTCAGCCGGCTCGCGAAGTTTGCCATCACCGATCAGTAAAAAGCGAATTCGGCTTTCCCTGGCGGTGAGAGTGATGGCCGTTGCCAGCTCCAGGACTCCGTGCCATGGTCCAAACGTGCCGATAAAGCCGGCCAGCACTTCATCCGGATGAGCACCCAACCCAGCCCGCTCGGCCTCCCCGCCTACGCCGGGATGAAATCGTTCAACATCGACGCCATTTGGATTTACGATAATTCTCCGATCCGAAATTCCCACCTTTAATAGATTGCGGCGTTCCACTTCAGAAACGACCAGGATACGGGCGGCGGCGTTCAAGTTGAGTCGCTCAATCCGTGCCATCAGCGAAAACATTCCGGCGTTGTCCCAATGCTTACCGACCCAAACCTCCGAGCCGTTGTATTCAAGAAACAACGGGCGCCCAGTCTTTAGGCTGGCTTCGACACCGGCCCATGTGAAACGGCTGTAACGTTGATAAATCAAATCCGGGAGCGTCTGTTTAACTTCTCTCAAAACGCCTTCCGTAAACACGATATTGTTGTGGAGATCAAACGCTGAGCGAGTGAGGCCAACTGACTCCAGTGGAATTATTGTGAGAGGGATTCGCTGCTCATCCAGACCTGCAATCGGATCGTTTGCGATGATCCGTATGCATGCTCCCTGGTTAACAGCCGCGTCGATGAATCCATTGATATGCGTCGCCGCCCCACCCGTCTGCGTTCCGGCGCCAGGCGTGGCGCGCAGAAAGAATATTTGAGGAGGAGAGCTGGTCTGCTCGGCCACGTTCCTGAATCTGGTTACTCTTACTACTGCTCGTTCCAGACTCCTTAACTTGCGTTGAGACTTGATAACTGCCACCGCGCTCCGCACCGCGTCCCGGACTAATTGCGTTGGTGCATTTAATAGAACTCGGAGGCGCGGTTCTGATCGGAAACCACCGCGCGAATCTATCAGGGCCACCTGCTTCGCTCCTGTTAACACGCCAAACACGCGTAGCATATTCTGCCCGCGTTGCCAGCCTAAACTCTCCATAAAGACAGCGAAGATGTCGGGCCTCAAACTGCGCAACGCTTTCAGTTGTTTTACTGGAGCAAAACCTTCGATTTCAGATCGCTGGATATTCCTGATGGTGGCGGCGGGAAACCGCTTTTCAAGTGCAGTTGCAGCCGATCGGTTGTCGCCATTGAGAGCCAGAAGAATAACGTGCGGACCCCGTTTTCCTTTTTCATCAAGTGGCGATGGCTTCATGGCGCGAGGTTGAAGCTTATCATCTTATTCGTTACGATAACGCGTTTCTTATTAGCCAACTCCATTCGTAATACTTGCCTGCAAGCCTAACAAAGCAGTTGCAAAGTGCCTCGGGCACAAGGCGTCCCCTCGCAATTCTAGTTGCCGTTCCTCTTTACTTCCTGCTCGCGCAATCACCCTGTATACGGAATATCGCTATGTCCTTGTTATCCATTATTTCCTTTTAGGGTTGGCGGCACTAACGCTTTACTGGTGCTCCTTCCACCTCAGGCGAGGGACACGCGAGATCTCCGCCCTATTCAAACGGACCTCACGCTGAACGGCGGAAGCCGACGCAACTCCGAACCACGTAAAAGCAGGACGTCGTGTAGACCTGCGCCAGTCTGTCGTCGAAAGTAATAAAAGACCAGGGCAAATATGAGCGTGTAGCTGGCAGTCGAAGCGACCGCCGCACCTCGCGCGCCTAAAGGAGGTACCAGTGCCACGACTAGCGCCAGGTTCACGAATAGTGTCACGACCCAAAAGATGGGAATAGCCAGCGGTAGTCCCATGGCATTGAAGTGCTGCGCCAACACAGATTCAATCCCCACCAAATAAACGCCGGGCAGCAAAATGAGTAACTGGATGGTGGCTTCGGAGAAAGCTTCTCCGTAGAGCGCCGGCAAGAGAAAACTCAGCGGCGCCGAGGCAAGACAGACGAAAAACATTATGAAAGCAGCATGACGGCTAACGCGCGCCGTCAGATGCCCCTGAGGATCATGCTCCGCAGCGACCCGAGGAAAAAGCAAGGTTGCAATTACGCCGGGCAGCAACATCAACATCATTGCCACTTGGGAAGCCACACTGTATACACCTGCTTCCGCCGGTCCACGAAAATGATTCAGCACCAGCAGGTCGACGCGAAATATCAGGGCGCCTGCCAGAATAGAAACGTGAAATTTCACGCCATAGCGCAGCATGCGGCCCAGCAATCCCAGATCGGGCCGCCAGGTTCCCTGGCGATTCTTTAGCCGCGTTCCATAGATCCCAATAAGCACCACAATCAAAACACCAGTCGCCGCGCTGGCTACCGTGTTGAGGGAGACCAGTGTCCACAAGTCCTTACTCAAAATTACCAGAGCAATTATGGCGTTGAGGAGTACGAATGACTGCCCCGCCAGATCCAGCAGATTAAATCGCCGCACCTTTCCCATGGTGAGAAAAATGTTGAGGCCGATGAGGGTGATTACCTGAAAAGGAATGGAGATAGCGGCAATCCGAATTAGATCGGGAGAGATAGAATTAAACCAGTCGGGACGCCGGTGGGCAACGACCGTAAGTCCGAATGCCAACGCGCCGCCGACCACAACTGCAAAGAAAAGTGAATTAATGGCGGCGGCAAACAGAAGCTTCTGGTCTTTGGCAATAAAGTAGGTGTTGGCTGACGGCAGACCAAGACTTACCAATTGCACGACCATAGCGACCGAGACGTTTATGACTCCGAGTTGGCCCACACCTTCCGCGCCCAGCCAACGCGCCACGATGATTCCCGCCAACACGCTGTTAACGACCATCAATAGCCGGGCGGCCAATGTCCAGGCAACATGGAGTGAAAACTGACGCTGCGAAACCGAGACTGGGGGAGGGGCAGAGGGCGGGAGAGGGATAGAGGGAGGCGCGACGCTGGTACCCGCCGATGGATCTCTTATTTCTTGAGTCAAACTCGTTCTCTCCCCAATAGCGGGCCGCAAATCCTGGGAACGTGGGCGTCCCGCCCGCATCTGAGCCACCCCAGTGTTCAGATTTAACCGCGCCCTGGGCTAACCAGCGTTGTTCGCGCTTCGCGCTCATTGCGGGCGAGACGCCCGCGGTCAAATTAATGGCGGTCCCAGGAATCGCGCTCGCTGCTCACCCACGATCTATCCATCGCTCGTACCAAAGGCTCAGATTGAGCAGCGCCCACAAATGGAATCCCCAATCGCGTTTGCCGCTCTTGTGCTCTGCGAGCAAGCCAGCCACGAAGTCGTAATCCAGAAAGTCGCGCTTACGCATCGTTGAGTTCATAAGTCGGGAGTCAAACCAATCGCCTAAAGAATTGCGAAACCATTCACGCACGGGCGCCCCGAAACCGCGCTTCGGGCTGTACAGCAAATCATGCGGTAAGATCTCCTCCAACGAGCGCTTGAGAATATGCTTTCCGCTCGAGCCTTCGACCTTCAGTGAACGCGGCAACCCCAACGCATACTCGACCAGATGATGATCCAGAAACGGGACACGGGCCTCTACGCTGGTGGCCATACTAATCTTATCCACGCGCATTAGCAGCAACTCGGGCAGGCGCAGTTTCAGTTCCAGATACGTCAAACGCATAAGAAAATCGGAGTCAGGCCGCTCGTGTTCAATGTGATCGAGATAAGTATTCACGGCTTCCAGCGAGGAACGCCCATTAAAGCTTTTGCGCATTCTCGGCGATAGCACGCGGTGTTTGAACGATTCATCATAAATGACTGCTCCGCCCCAGAATAACGGCTCGTCTTCACCCAACCGTCGCAGCAATTCGATCACTACACGCTTGCGGCCGGTGGCTTCAAGCGCTGGACGCACGACAGCGCTAGTCGCGCGACGCAGGAAGCGAGGCGTTCGTTCAGCATAACGCCAAAAATTCTCGTATATGCGCAGATGTCGCACATAGTTCTCGTAGCCGCTGAAAATCTCGTCCGAGCCCTCGCCCACCTGGACCACAATGGTCCCCGAATCGCGAGCAAGCTTTGAGACGAAGTAAAGAGGTACGCAAACCGGGTCGGCAATGGGCTCGTCCTGGTGGAAAATCAGAGCGGGCAGAAACTCCTGCATCTCTTTTTCGGAGATGATTACCTCGTGATGGTTGGTGCCAAACTCTGACGCGATGCGCCGCGCCGAGTCGAGTTCATTCAAATACTCCGCATCACGGAACCCAACCGTGAAGGTCTCAACCGGCCGCGTCATCTGTTCAGACATCAGTGCAACATTGGCTGACGAATCCACACCGCCGGACAAGAAAACTCCAAAGGGCACGTCAGACATCATGCGCTTACGGATTGAATCTCGAAGCAAACGCAGGATTTCCGTTTTGTGTTCCGCGTCACTCCGGGGCGCCACATCCACCGGCGGCAAAGCATCCCAATATTGCTTCAGTTTGATCTCGCCCGTGCGGTTTACGGTCATCATGTGACCAGCGGGAATTTTTCTGATGTCACTGAAAAGGGTACTCGGCGCCGGCGTCGTCAAGAAGGTGAGGTAATGATAAAGCGCGTCCTCGTCGACTTCCGGTGTCACACCCGGATGTTTCAGGATCGCCTTAATTTCTGAAGCGAAAATGAACCGGCCGTCTTTGTGATAGAAGTAAAGCGGCTTTACTCCAACGCGATCGCGAACCAGGACCAGCTGTTCAAGCTTCGCGTCCCAGAGCGCGATGGCGTAGTCGCCCTCAATATCGTGCACAAAGTCGAGGCCGCGTTCCTCGTAAAGGTGAAGAATAGTTTCAGAGTCTGTGCGCGAAGCATAAACGTGACCACGCTCTTGCAAACCTTTGCGAAGATCTGCGTGGTTATAGATCTCGCCGTTGAAGACCAGCCATAGCTGGTCTGTGCAACCATGCATCGGCTGGTGTCCGGCTTCGGAGAGATCAATGATTGAAAGACGACGAAACCCAAGTCCACCGCGCGCGTTATCAAAAATTAGATTGCCGGCATCGTCAGGTCCACGATGCTGCATCTCGTCGCGCATGCGGCTGATCAGCGCGTCGTCAACACGCTCGCGAGTAGCACCGTATTCCCAGACGCCGCAAATACCACACATGATGGATTCAGAAAACTACTATCCGCCGATTACGCAGATTCAACAAGAGAGTTTGGGTCTCCTCTTTGTGGGGTTTTGGACCACTAGCTGTTTCTGCCTGACGTTTTAATCTGCGGAATCTGCGGATAGTCTACTCCGCGGGTTGGGATCAAGATCCAGCGAAACGTACACGGAGCCTGAGCCCGAAATTGCCAGCAGGCGCTAACACTTGCAGTCTTCTCGTGATAATTCGTCGAGGTAAACTGGTTTTCAAATTCCGGCTTTTGCTCGAGATCCAAAGCACCAATAAAGAGTCTGGCGTCGGTGAGTCTATCGCAAGCCCACACGCTCGTTTCACTAGCCAGGCTAACGTCGATACCCGAATTTATGTGGAACCGCACGGCCAGATCGTGGTTGCCGGACCCTAGCAACTCGTCTTCAATCAACCACCAACGTTGCAGTTTGTTGAAAGTGACCGTCCGCCGGTGGGTCACCGGTTGGGGAAGACGACGGTAACCGAAGTGTTCAGCGCTAACACGATCAAACTCCGCGCCGCTTTCCCAACTCAGAACCTGCGGTTTAGCTTCATTGCCAATCACGAATGGAAACTGCTGAGCTGTTGTGTTTTGTTCTGCTCCATCAATCTCCACCGTTGAATGATATGCCGTTGAGCGAAAGAGATGTCGCTCAGTTAAGTCGGCCGTGTAAACGTAGGTGCCCGGATCGACGATAAACGCTACTCCCCCCGCAGATACTTCAATGCTTAGCGCATCATTGTGTCCATGAGAACCACGCCCGGCAATGCCTGCATCGCTCACATTGAAGTTCAAGTAGAGATCGTCTACCCGCAAAATATATAGGCCGGCGTCTGGAAACGCTTCGGAACTTTGAGGTGTTTTCGTTGACTCAAATTCCTGATATTCGCCCGCACCTTCCTCACCTAAAATCCAAGGCACTTCCTCGGGCATCGGCAAGTCGTCGGGTAGCAGACTCGCGTCTTTGAAGACGACTGCGCCGACGGCAAGAACATACGCATGATCGTTGGCAGCCCGCGCGCGAATCGGAAAAACCTGGCCGCCATCAGAGTCACCGATAAGCGGTGCCCGCCCGTCAGGTCGCAAATAGGCACGTATGAAATTCAGCATACGTCTAAGCTTGTCCCAATAACGCTTTTCAATTTCGATCTCGTTGGCGCGACAAAGTATGAAGGTATAGAGAAACAGCTCCAGGACAAAACGATGATAGCCGGTTGACGATTCGAAGTCGGCGCCATCTTCGAGCACCTGCTTGTCCAACTCTCGCAACACCTCACGTAATCCAAATTCGCGCCAGGCAGCAGCCTGCTCCAACTCTGGCAACATTATTCCCAGCCAGACGAGACCCACGACATCCGAAAGATAGTGGTTGCTGGTGGCGATATAGGAAAACTCGAGATTTCCACGGATGAACGTTCCGTGCTGGTCGAAGATCGCGAGCACTGTCGCCAGTCGTTTTTCATCAAAAAGCGGCGAATGATGGAATATCTCGAAAGCTCCCAGTAGATTAATTGCACGCAGAGCGACCTCCATCGCGCAGTTCCAGTTGGGGCCATATCCGTAAGGGTTCTGTAAGTGCCATGTCTCGAGTTGTTGTAAATACTCGGTGGTGAAATGCTCGTCTGCAGTCACTGCATAGGCGCGTGCAAGAGTGAGGAAGTGCGGGAAGCGATTCAATTCCCAGAGCACACGGACATCCGAACCATCACCGCGGTTGAGATTTAGGTCGGCGTGATAGTCGAGCGGCCAACTTGCTCCGGAAACTGGATCGCGAAGCCAGTCGATTGGGTCGCCGAAGTTTTTGTCGCCAAGGCCCATGATGGGCCACTTATGTCCGGTTATGATTTGTTTAGCAGAGGCAAGTAGTTCATCCGTTTCGCGCGGAAAGCCTCGAAGATTCTTGGTTTGGTCCTTCGCGCCGGCAAACCCGGGCAGAAAATGCGGCTGTGTCCGATTGCGAAAATGATCAAGCAGCTCAGCCGGCGCCATGTTTGCAAACGGCTCCCGCAGACGCGCCGCCTGCTTCTGCCCTTGTTCGACCTTAGCTCGTTCGCTCCGCTGCGACAGCGCCACGCGGCTCCGTCTCAATACTTCGAGTGCAGCGGTCTTTGCGTCGACCTCCCCACGGACTGCTCGTTTGATTTTGCGGACAATACTCATCTGGCGGGCAGTTCAACTGGAGGTTGTGGCGTACCGGCGGTCACTTCGAGCATAGAGCTTACGATGCGTTCCGCAGTGTGGCCATCCCAAAGAGCGGGCACGCGGCCGGGCTTTGCCGAAAGACCATCAAGGATAGAAACAGCGGCCTCTACGATTCTCTGACCATCGCTACCAACGAGCTTGTTTGTGCCGATTTCAATGGTGACTGGGCGCTCGGTGTTCTCTCGCAAAGTCAAACAAGGAATGCCGAGGGCCGTCGTCTCCTCCTGTATGCCCCCTGAGTCTGTCAGCACAAGGCGTGCGCCGCTGAAGAGACTTAAGAAATCCAGATACCCGAGTGGATCAAGCAAATGCAAATTACTGTTTCGATATGTAGATTCAGAGAAGCCAAACTCGGCCATGGTCTTACGTGTGCGAGGATGAACCGGGAAAACAACGGGCACGCGTTTGGAAATCTCCTCGAGCGCGCCGAGGATTTCAGAGAGCTTCTCGCGGGAATCGACGTTGGATGGCCGGTGCAGCGTCACAACCGCATAATCCTGGCCTGCAACTCCAAGAGTTTCTCTTATCGTCGAGCGTGCCGCCCTTTCAAGTCCTCGCAGCAACGAATCGATCATGATGTTGCCGACGAAGCGTATTCGCTCGCGAGGAATTCCCTCCGCCAACAAATTGTGATCGGCGTCTTCTGAAGTAGTGAAAAGCAGGTCTGAGATTTGATCGGTTACCAGTCGATTGATCTCTTCCGGCATGGCACGATCGCGGCTGCGCAGTCCGGCTTCGACGTGGGCCACCTTAATACCCAACTTCGCACAGACCAGCGCGCACGCGAGCGTCGAGTTGACATCACCTACAACAAGGACCCAATCGGGACGTTCAAGAACCACGACTGGTTCGAAGCTTGCCATTACCGCTGCGGTTTGCGCGGCGTGAGTGCCGGAACCAACACCGAGATAGACATCAGGTTCCGGCAGTTCGAGGTCACGAAAGAACGCATCCGACATTCCGGCGTCGTAATGTTGACCTGTATGAACAATGAGCGGCGCAAACTCACGTTCGCGCCGCTTCATCTCTTCCACGATGGGCGCAACCTTCATGAAATTAGGTCGTGCGCCAACAACGTTGATGACTTTGAGCATTCCAAAACCATCACTTTCCGAAAACTCGGTTAATAGCTTCCTGCTTGCTGAGCTTAAGGTGTTCGGCAATATCAGCCAGAATCCCCGAGAGAGTGCCGATTTTTACGGGATCGTGTCGCGGGATGGTTATGTGATGCTGGCCGCCTTGAATAGTTGTAAGTCTTAGATGACTTCCGACCTGACGGGTGACCTTGTAACCGAAAACGCTTAATCCTTTCGCAAGCTCATCGCCCGAAATGTTGCGGGGCATCTTCATGCAGCAAAGACTTCTTCACGCACAAAGTGGAGTCGAATTACTTTTGGACCGTTTCCATTCTCAAAATGACAGCGAACTGCGTCTTTAACCTGGTCGCGCAGACCGGCGAGATCGTCGGCCTCGGTAAAGATCGATTCTCCAAGAGCTCGCGCGGTGTAACCTCCCTCAGGTGCTTCTTCGACCATGAAGATTAGTTCGTCCATCTCACCTCCTGAAAACCACGTCGGAAATCGAACGTCATCCCTGCATACACTTAACCATCATGAGCTGATTCTAGTACGCCTTCTGCCTCGAACTCGTTCAGCGGCATTGTGGGTTCGTCTTTGCGACTATCGGCTAAAATATTGTCGTAGATATCCTCCCAGAGCTCGCCCCATTCTTTCAGATCCAACTGGACCGCGACCCTACGACCTTCAGCGTCAGTTACGAATTGAATTCCTCTTACTGCCAAAATAGTGCTCCTTTTTCACAGCCGGATTATCCGCGCAGTGCTCTCGCGTCTCAAATCTCCATTCAGCGCGTTTCGAGTATCAACCACCAGAGTCGCGAGTTTAGTAACACGCTGGTAATCAATGCCGCTGTGGTCGGTGACAATGATCACGCAATCAGACTTACTCACTTCTTCGTCAGTCAACTCCGCCGAGCTCAACGGATCACCGCTTCCTTCGGTATGTGCATCGTCAAACCGGATCTCCTGCACAAACGGGTCGTGGTAACGAACATCGGCGCCTTTGGCCCGGAGTCGATCGATGATAGACAGCGCCGGGCTCTCTCGGACGTCGTCAATATCTTTCTTATAGGCCACGCCCAGCAAGAGCACCCGAGAACCCTTCATCGACTTGCTCGCATCGTTTAGCCCGTCGGAGACCAGTTGGACCACGTGGTCCGGCATGCGCGAGTTGACCTCTTCCGCCAGGCCAATGAAGCGAGAATCAAAGCCGTGTTGCCGTGCCTTCCAGGACAGGTAATGTGGATCGAGCGGAATGCAATGACCGCCGATGCCAGGACCTGGATAAAATGCCATGAAACCAAAAGGCTTTGTGGCCGCCGCGCGAATCACTTCCCAGGTATCAATGTTGAGTGCGTAACATAAACGCGCCATTTCATTTGCCATACCAATGTTGACTGCGCGGAAAGTGTTTTCCAGCAGCTTGGCTGTTTCAGCCACGCGCGCTGAGCTGACTGCATGCACGTCGTTCACGATCTGCGAATAAAGAAAAGCAGCCACCTCAGTTGAATCGGGAGTCACACCACCGACCACTTTGGGTATGTTATGTGTTTGAAACTGCGGATTGCCCGGGTCAACTCTTTCCGGAGAAAAGGCCAGCAAAAAATCTTCGTCCAGTTTGAGGCCGGTGTCTTCAAACATCGGCAGCAGCACTTCGTCAGTCGTGCCGGGGTAGGTAGTTGATTCGAGAATTATCAACTGGCCCGAATGGAGTCTCTCCTTGATTTCTTCGGCGGCGGCGAGAATGTAAGAAACGTCCGGCTCTTTGGTTTTTCTGAGAGGTGTCGGGACACAGATGATCACCACGTCGCATTCTTTCAAATGATCGAAGTCGGTCGTGGCCCGAAGGTGTCTGCTTTCCACCAGCTCTTTGACGAGCGACGACTCGACATCGCCGATGTACGACGCGCCGGAATTGATCTGGGCGGCCTTGTTTTCGTCGACTTCAAAGCCGGTGCCGTGAAAACCGCCGCGAGCGAATTCGGTGAGCAGGGGTAGACCCACGTAACCCAATCCAACCACTCCTACGTGGGCCTTTTTCGCCTTAATCAAGGCGATCATTTGTTCCTTAACCATCTAGTTCATTGTTCCTTTTGAGTAAAAACCTGCGCGAGATTCAAGCAGGCAAGACTATTGGAGCGTTGCGCGGAGTGTCAAGCAGGCGTTGATTACAGAACCGAGCGCGGTAGCGCCGGATGCTGGAATAAACTTTGGGCCCGCCGAAAAACAATACCAACACCCTGTTGCCGAAATTGCTTCTGGATCCGGCGCTACCGCGCTCGGTTCTGAAACGCAGCTGGTCGCTTGCTGACTCAGGCGGGAGCAGCTTCTTGAGCTCACAGGTTAATCTATTCACCCTCCGCAAACTAACAGTTTCCGTTACTTAAAAAACTCCTTGACACCGCCTCTGCATTCCAACTATATGCCTACCCCACATGTTAGAACATTCCAGAGGCTCTTCCCCCAAGCTCGTTCGCGGCCTGGGCCTGCTCGACGCCAGCATGATCGTAGTGGGGTCCATGATCGGCTCGGGGATCTTTATCACGTCTGCTGAATCGGCCCGGCTGATTGGCTCGCCCGGATGGCTCCTTGCCGCCTGGGCCCTGGCTGGTTTGCTGACCATCACCGGAGCCCTCTGCTGCGCCGAGCTCGCCGCAATGTGGCCGAAAGCCGGTGGACAATATGTCTTCCTGCGCGAGGCGTATGGACCGTCTATCGGCTTTCTCTTTGGCTGGTCATTATTCCTGGTGATCCAAACCGGAACTATCGCCGCGGTAGCCGTCGCATTCGCAAACTTCACTGGTGTACTGACAGATAAGATCGCGGCGGATAACTTTCTTATCGCACCTGTTCATTTCGGCAGTTACGCCGTCAGCCTCTCAACTCAACAATTGCTGGCCGTGGTCATGATCCTTTTTCTGACCCTGACGAATACTCGTGGACTTAAAACAGGAAAGTTAATTCAGAATACATTCACCTTCACCAAAACCGCCGCGCTGATTGGCCTTATCGTTGTGGGACTCACGCTGGGATGGAATGAAAACAGCGCGGCCTACACGTCTGACTGGTGGAACCCTTCGGCAAATGGTTGGAAACCAAACCCCGCGCAACTTGGCTTTGATGCCCCGGCCACAGGCTTGATGGGCCTGGCCCTGGTAATGCTCCTGGGGCGTGCGATGGTTGGACCACTCTTCGCCCAGTCAGCCTGGAACAACGTCACATTTACTGGCGGCGAAGTTCGTGACCCTGGTCGCAACTTGCCCCGCGCTCTTCTGATTGGTTGTAGCCTGGTGGTGGCCCTTTACCTGCTCGCAAACCTCGCCTACATCGTCACGCTCCCACTACCGGCCATACAAAACGCACCGCAAGGCCGGGTGGCAACCGCACTGATGCAGACGGTGTTTGGGCAAAAAGGCACAGTGATCATGGCGATTGCGATCATGATCTCAACCTTTGGTTGTAACAACGGTCTGATCCTGGCTGGAGCACGCGTGTATTACGCGATGGCTTGCGACAACCTGTTCTTCAAGCGTGTCGGAATTCTTAATAACCGCAGTGTGCCGGCGGTTGCATTGATCATGCAGGGGATTTGGGCTGCGTGCCTCACCTTGCCGAGAACGGTTACCACGAGCCCGGAAACCGGCGCGGTGACCTACGGCAACGTCTATACGCAACTGCTTGAATACATTATTTCGGCTGATCTGGTTTTCTACGCCTTGATGGTGGGTGCGGTGATTGTAATGCGACGCAAGGCGCCCGACGTCGAACGTCCTTATCGCACCTTCGGCTATCCGATTGTGCCTTTGATCTATATCACGCTGGCAGTTCTGATCGTCATTGACCTTGCGTGGCTGGTCCCTTCAACTTCAGGCATTGGTTATTTGCTGGTGTTGACGGGCATTCCGGTCTATTTCATCTGGAGACGGAAGAACAACGGATGACGGTCCACGAAATACACGAAAATACACGAAAGGACATTTCGTGTTGATTCGTGTGTTTCGTGGATGGCGTTCGGTCGAAAGTAAGGACTGGAGAATCGATATCAAAGAACCATGAAAAGAGTGAGTCCATCCTTCATCCTTCACTTAACCCACTCGTCGGCGATCTCGGTTTCAACTTTCACCGGCACCGTCTTCAGATATTCTTCGCCCGCGGCACACATTGCATGCTCGACTCTTCTCGCGACTTCCTCCGCCTCTGCCGCGTCAGCTTCAACCACAATCTCGTCGTGGATGATGTTTACAATCTGGGCGTTCGTATCTCTTAGTTCGTCCTTCAACAAACGCAAGGCGCGCTTAAGTATGTCTGCGCTCGTTCCCTGAATCGGCGTGTTCTTACCGTTCCGTTTGGTCATCGAGATCTGCTGGCGATCCTGTTCGTCGTAACGAAAACGAACCAGCCGCCCGGATGCTGTCCTGGCCTGGCGCTCACGGACAGCTCGGTTTGCCGCTTCGTGAAGATAAGTATCCAGTCCGCGATAAGTGGCGAAGTATTTGCGCAGAAGATTCTCAGCCTCCGACACACTTACACCAGTCATCATCGCAAAGCGCTGCGCTCCGAGGCCGTATACAACCCCAAAGTTCAACCGCTTGGCAAAATCTCTTTGCTCGCGGGTGACCTGATCTACAGCAACGTTGAAGACCTCTGCCGCCGTCACGCGATGGAGATCGACTCCGGAGTTGAACGCTTTGGTAAACCCCTGATCACCGGAAAATTCGGCCAGGATTCGCAGCTCAATCTGTGAATAGTCAGCGATGATCAACTTTCGTCCGACCGGATGGCCGCTGAAGCACCGACGATATTCAACCGCGTGTGGCACCTGCTGAATGTTTGGGTTGGTACACGAAAACCTTCCGGTCGGCGCTCCGATCTGTCGAAAGTCAGCGTGCAAGCGTCCGGTTGTCGGATTAATCAAGTCGATCATGTTTTGCCCGTAGCTCGTCAACGCTTTCTGCACCGTGCGATATTCGAGCAACGTTCCGATAACCGGATACTCGGCAGCGAGCGGCTGGAGTTTCCAGTTTCGGGTCGAATCCGGAACGGTAATACCCAGGCGTTCCAGCGCTTTGGTTAATTGCTGGTGGGAATCCAGATTAATCTCATCGCGCTGCGGTCCACCAAACAACGTTCCCTGCGACGACTCCTCCGCCAGGACGTCCTGCAACTCGTCAGATAGCTGCGCTCTTCTTTTCTCAACGATGGCCAATTGCTCAAGCCAGCGGTCCTTGTGCATATAGAACCCGGTCAGCTCAATATCAGCCACGACCATGATGCAGTTAAACTCGAGCTCCGCAACGTCCCGCAATGATTCCGACAACAGCCGCTCTCGCAACTTATCGCGCAAAGGCACGAGGATCGCCGCGTCGCGCGCGGCGTATTGCAGTTGCGCTTCCGACAACTCAAAGTTCCAGTTACTCAGTCTCTCGGTTTTGTCGACAACTTCGTTGAGGTGCCTCTCAGCAACAATGCCCAATCCGTGGCGCTCTTCAATGTCGCCGGCCCCAATCAACTGGCTGGCGAGCAGCGTATCAAACAGCCCGCCGAGGTCAGTGCCCAACGTGTGTTTGATAAACTTCGCGTCAAACTTGGCGTTGTGAGCGATCTTAATAGGACGAGAAGCAGCCAGGAGATTCCGCAGCGGCGCCAGAGCCGGCATATTTCGAAGGTCGCTGCGATCGCCGTTGCTAAACGCATCGAGGTCGACGATCACGACTCCGTCAGGCGTCGCTAACTGGATTAGTCGAAGACGTCCCGTGTAAGGATCAAGCTCGGTAGTTTCGGTGTCGAGTCCTATTGCCTGGTGGGCCGTTAAAGATTCAACTGCTTTGCGAAGCTCTTCCTCTGTTTTTACTACCCGATAATTCGTGTTCATTGTCCGTCCAAAACTTCGGCGTGATGGAGTTTGATTCAGGCAGCCAATTACAGAACCCAGCGCGGTAGCGCGGGATCCTTGAAGCAACCCAACACCAAATAGTTACGCATTAAATGCGCGGTAACTCGTGTATCGTGTATTGATTCAAGAACAATCAGCCAGGCTGTCATCCAGCGAGCGACACGCAAACTAACAGTTTGCTTTACGTTTAAGCGGTTTGCGGTGCGGGACCCACTCTCACAAGCAACCTAAACAATATGGCCGCGGTCGCTCCCAGGACAGCGCTGACGAGAAACGCGGTTTGCGGTCCACGCCAGTCCCACAAAAAACCCATGAGCAGCGACGCCGGCAAGACCGTGATACCAAAAGCAAGATTATACAAGCCGTAAGCTGTACCACGTTGTTCGGGTTTCACAAGATCTGCCACCAGGGCTTTTTCTGCGCCCTCCACCAAACCAAAATAGATCCCGTAAACCAGGAAGAGTATCCACACCGAGATTGCATTGGAAACGAAAGCAAAACCGGCGTAGACAGCCGCGTAAAGAATCCAACCGGAAACAATGAGCCGGCGCCGGCCAAGAATGTCCGACAAATGACCACCGTATAACGAACTCACAACCTTACTGACGTGAAGGACCGCCCACAACAACGGGAGTTCCTTGATCGAAATGCCGACTGACTGTGCGCGCAACAACAAGAAAGCGTCGGACGAATTCGAGAGCGTGAAAATTGCGATGATTACCAGGAAACGCTTGAAGTTAACATCGAAACCGCGCAACGAAAGCTTCACGGGTAGAACGGGGAGTGCGTCATTTTCAGGACGCGGTCCGGGTTTGTATGATTCCTTTACGAAAAACGAAACGACGACGACGGCCGCCAGCGCAGGAATTGAAGCCAAAAGAAAAATAGTCGTGAAGTCACCGGGTGTGAGCGCGACGCGGTCAACCGCAAACCACATTACAAGGAGATAGCCAAACAACGGGCCGAGAGTAGCGCCCGTGTGGTCCATGGCCCGATGAAGTCCAAATGCGAGTCCCCGCTCCTTAATTGTGACCGCGTCGGCGATCATCGCATCACGCGGCGCACTGCGAATTCCTTTTCCCACCCGGTCGATTAACCTGAGTGCAAACACCTGATGCCAGCTGCCGGCGAAGGCAAGTAGAGGACGAACAAAGCTCGAC